>DQHV01000068.1 GCA_003524335.1 Candidatus Aminicenantota bacterium
ATAGGGGGTCAGAATGACTTTCAAAAAAAGGCAGGCAAGATTGGCCTTGGCCCTGGTTCTTTTTATCCTTCCGCTTGCCTTGTTGGGCACCTCGCAACCGCGGAGGCTGACCTTCGGCGTCTATGGGGGTTGGTCGCAGGGCCTGGGATATGAGTTTGGCTGGCATAGCAGACCCTCAAGATCGGATGATTACACCCTCGACGCCCATCTGGGGGCCTACATTCAATACAACCTCTCCGCTGTTTTTAGCATCCAGGCCAACATGAACTACCAGCACGGAACAAATCCCTGGACATTCACCTATCCGGGATGGCCTTACGATGAAGGGACCGACATGTTCAGCATTGTTTCCGCAAACCTCAACGGAGTTATCACTCTTTGGCGGTTGAAGAGAATATCTTTCTATTTTCTGGGCGGTGGGGGTATCAACCGCGGAGAGTGGGAAGCGTTCTGGGGAACATATTTCAATTTGACAGCGGGAGCCGGAGTCAAGGTCTACATATCAAGCTCGCACCCCAACCTGGCGCTCAATATAGGGGGAATCGTCGTTCATTTGATAGAACCGGATAAGTACGGAGACGATACCGCACAATATCTGAGGTTTTTGATCGGGATCGAGTTTTAATCCGATCGTCCTCGCGCGTGTGTCCGCTTCTCAGAATATCGGCACTCGCGCCCCGATTTCGAAGAAACGACCCCTCCACGGAAAGCCGGGCTCGGTGTAGACTTCAGCGTTGAAGATGTTGGTCGCCTTGACGAAGACCTCGCAGACCCGGAGGTCATAGGCCGCCACCGCATCGAGGCTGAAGTAAGAAGGGATCTCAAGAAGGGTGCTCGTCAGAGAATCGAACCAGTATGACTTGGACCCGTAGAGCCCGAGAACCGTCAGGCGGAGCCGGTCGGCGGGCCTTGCTGTGACGTCGAAGTTCAGGGAGTGGTCTGAAAGGGCATCGAGCGGCCGGTCGTCACTCTCGTTGCGGTTGTCGAGGTAGGTGTAGTTAACCAGGAGGCTCACCCGCCGCCAGTCTTTCTGGAGCTGGAGTTCAGCTCCGTTGATGTGGGCCCGGCCGATGTTCCGGTAGCGTCTTGTTCCGTCCGGGAGGCGAACACTATCGATCAGGTTTTTAAATTCATAGGCGAAAACCGCCCCGCTGAAAAGGGCTCCCCGGTTGTAGGACCCACCCAGCTCAAAACAGGTGCCCTGCTCGGAGACGAGGTCGGGGTTGCCGCTCGACGGCGAGTACATCGAGCGCATCGAGGGAAACTTGGACTTGAGAGAAGCCGATACATGGAGGTCCAGGTCGGCAGAAGGACTGAACTTAACGCCCAGAAGCGGGTTGAGCTTGGTCGTGCTTCCGCCGGTGTACTTCGCGATATAGTCCAGGCTCAAGCCGCCGATGAGTTTCCAGCGATTGCCTAAGTCAAAATGGTCTTCCAAGCCGGCCGACATGGTGGACTGGTTAAATTCCTGCCAAGCCAGCCCGATATCGTCCTGAGAACGGGCGATGTCTTTCTGGAAGTAGAGGCTTAACTTGAGGGCGTTCCCGGCCCCGGCCGCCAAGTCGGCCAGCCCGAAGGCGCCGTACACCTCGTTGTCGAACGTGCTCTCGAACTGCCGGACCGTCATCGCCGCGTCCCTCCACTGGTCAAGGGTGTTCTGATAGCCGATGTAGAACGCCCGGAAGCGGAGGGTGGAGCTCTCGCCCAAAGAAGTAAACCCGCCCGCGTTAAACGATGTGCTATCCCAGTTTTTGAACCTCCAGTAGCGAGGCCTCTGGACAAAGAGGGCGGCGGGCATGCCGTAATCCGAGCGGTAGATCCCGCCGTTGACCATGATCTCGGTCCGGTCGCTTGGCGTGTAGTAGAGCTTGGCGGTTAGGTTGAAGCGCTCGTAGTCGCTGTTGGCCCGAGAGCCATTCTCGCCGCTCTCATCGGGATAGATAAAACCGTTCGAATCCTGGTAGGAGGCACTCCCGGCCAGGGCGAACTTCTTCCACTGCGCACCGCCGTCGAGGATGGCACCCCGGGTGGAGTGCTCTCCGTAGGAGCCGGTTAATGCCAGGCGCGGCTCCGGACCCGGCCGGCGGGTGATGACGTTGACGATGCCGCCCAGCGTATTGGGGCCGTAGAGGACAGACGAAGGGCCTTTTGTTATCTGGATCGAATCGAGTCCCGCAGCCGTGATCGTCTTCAAGTCGAAGGTGCTGTAGTACGGCTCCACTTCGGGGACGCCGTCCAGGAGCAGGGCGATGCGTTTGGCGTCTATGCCGCGCAGCTTGAGCGTATAGGTGTCTTTATCTCCGAAAGTCACCATGACGCCAGGGGCATACTTGATGGCTTCGGCCAAGTCCAGGGGACGGCGCTCCTCGATCTGGGTCGTCGTGATCGTCGTCACAGTGGCTACCGGGAGCTGACGCGGCGCCCGGCCGACGACCACGATCTCCTCTGTGATCCGAATTTTTTTGGCCTGTTTTTCGGCCTCCTCTTCCTTGGTTTTTTCCTGACACCAGCCGGGTGCGGAAAGTACCAAGCCCAGAAAAGAGCTGAAAATAAGAGTGCCGATATAAATTGGGGTGGGAAGTGAACCGCGAATCCGGTGCTTCATGATACCTCCTTTTCAAGCACGGAAGGCAGGACCGTTTCCGGCCTTACCCTAACGGTCGCGAGTCCTGGCGGCCGGGCCGCTTTAGACTCTTTGACTCGGAGGGAGAAAATAGGCTAGCACAATCGACAGGACAGGGCAAGCGCGCAGCCTTCACCACAGCTTCCGGATCTCGTCATCGAGGCCCGTCATCTCCCAGCGGATGAGCGAGACCGGGATCATGCCGCANNGGCCATGAGTTTGTCGATCTGCACCTTGCCCACGACATAGCTCGTCCCATAGCCAGGCTGCTGGAGGTAGATCCGCAGGTCTGTCCAGATCGTCTCCCCATCAGGAAGTAGCCAGCCGTAGGGAGTTCGGTTGACACCGACTTTGACGGCTTGCTCAAGATCCCATTCGTTACTGTGCATCATAAGGTCGCCCATCGCCCGGGCGCAGCGCATCGCCACCATGATATAGACGAGCTCTTTGGCCCGCGGCCGCGCATCGAACAATCCGGCCTGCATCATCATCTCTTCCATCCCGGTGGCCAGCCCCTCGGCCCGCGAATCCCAGATGTTGTAGAGGAGCGGGACGCGGCGGATGGGACTCGCATGGGGCTCCTGCGACATCATCTGCTTATCCAGCCAGTGCATGCTGTGGCATTTCAGGGGCATCGGGTCGAGGGATTCGATCCGGGCAAAGAAATCACGCCGGCCGCCCGGTGGGGCCAAGCCGCCACGAAAGTAATCGAGATGGAGATAATCCGGGACAGTGAAGACCGGCTCTTCGCGCAGGAACTTCATGAACTCGTCTACGGCCTCGTTTGTGCGCCGGCGCATCTCCTCCTCGGTCGCGGGCGGCTTGAGTTGGGGAAGAAGGCGGTTTCGGTGTTCTTCGAGTTTCAGGGCAGCCATCGAGCGCTCCCACTCACGGTCGAGGATGGTGAGCTGATCTTTCCAGGTATAAGGGACGAGATGGACGTTCCTCATATACCAGTCGAAGTTTTCGATCCCGACGCCGCAGGGGACTGCTTTCATCCTGCCCGTCTTGTTCTCCAGCCAGGCACGGAATTCATTGACCGCGGCCTTGGCCTGTTCGGCCTCGGACGCCATTTCCGGGTGGTGTTTCGCTAAGAGTTTGGCGAAGTTACCCAGGATGGCGCTCTCTTCTTTCATCGCTTGGATGCCGAGAGTCCAAAGATCTTTGGCCTCTTCAAGCAAGTTTTTCTTGGCTTGAGCAAGCACGGCAGGGACGGCGCGGAGCTTGGCGCTGACCTCCATGCGATCTTCCGCGCCCAGCGGGAATTTATACCTCCAGATATCCAGCACTCCGTATATCTCCGGGCCTTCCCGCAGCGGCACGTCAGGCTGCGAATCGGTGACGAAGACATAAAAGGAAGGCATGCGCGACCAGGGACGGAGGACGCGGTGGTCGAAATCGAGTCCGTTCATCTCGGCCCGGACGAGGTGATAATCGATCTGTTGAGCGACCGGCCAGCGGCTGCAGTCGATAGCCGCCAGCCGCCTCTGGTAGGAAGGGAGTTTTTCCCTCTGAGCTTTCATCGCCTCCGGTGAATAATCAGGCACTCCGGCGACAACCTTCGGCTTTACAAACCCCCGC
>DQHV01000177.1 GCA_003524335.1 Candidatus Aminicenantota bacterium
CCCATCCGCAGGTCGTTGAAGCTGTCATCCGGGCGGCTAAGGGCGGCCTTTCTTACGGGGCCTGCCATAAGGGAGAGACGGAGCTTGCCGAGCTTGTCCTTTCAGGATTTAAAACGTTTCAGCGGGCACGCTTCATGAGTTCTGGAACAGAGGCGGTGATGACTGCCTTACGCATCGCCCGCGGCGTGACTAGGCGCGATCTTGTTATCAAATTCGAAGGGGGTTATCACGGCCATTATGACGGCATGCTCGTGAAAGCTGGCTCGGGACTCGCGACCCTCGGAATCGCGAGTTCAGCGGGAGTCCCGAAAGATATTGCTCGAACGACCCTAATCGCGCCATTCGATGACGAAGAGGCGATCGAATCGCTCTTCAGGCGCCATGGGAACCGGATCGCCGCCGTCATTATCGAGCCTTTGCCCGCAAATAACGGCCTTCTCGTCCAGCGGCAGGAGTTCCTGGAGTTTCTACGCAAGATCACTCAACAATTCGGTGCCATTCTCATTTTTGACGAAGTGATTTCCGGCTTCCGCCTGCGCTTTGGAGGATATGGACAGGAGGTGGGCATCGAACCCGACCTCGTTACTCTGGGCAAGGTGATCGGCGGGGGAATGCCTGTAGGGGCGGTGATAGGCAAGGCTGAAACCATGGATTCCCTCTCCCCCGTCGGACCGGTTTATCAGGCCGGAACTCTGAGCGGCAATCCTGTCTCCCTTGCGGCTGGGATAGCGACACTAAAGGTTTTGAAAACGGGATCCGTCTACGAAAATCTAAATTCACTGAGCGAGCTCCTTGAAACAAATCTGTCGAAAGCAGGGCTCCCCTTCGCCCGGATTCAGCGGGCGGGATCCATAGTCTGGCCGTATTTGGATGAGGGAGCTTTCCCGCGCAGGGCCGAGACGATCTCGGGTCAGGCGGTCGAGCGATTTAAGAAAATATATTGGCGATTGATAGAGGACGGTTATTACCTTCCCCCTTCGGCTTATGAGGTGCTGTTCCTCAGTTACGCCCACTCGCGGGATGAAATCGAGGGTCTGGCCGACAGCCTCACAAGAAACCTCCTCCAGACCTCCGGTGACCGAATAAAGGATTCAAAATGAAGAAATATCTGAGGTTCGTCTTCGGCCTGCGGAGATATTTTAAAAGCAGGATCTCTCCGGAGGAGGCGATCGAACAGGCCCGGAAAATCCTCAAGGAGCGAGTTTCGCACCGTCATGAGAATTTTCTCACGCTTCTGGAGCGCGGCGTTTACAATTATCAAAAAAGCCCTTATCTTCCGCCTCTCAGAAACCAGAAAATCGCTCTTGAGGATATCAAGAAATGGGTTGAAAGCGAGGGAATCGGGCAAACACTCCTCAAGCTGCAGTCCGAGGGAATCTACTTTACTGTTGACGAATTCAAGGGAAAGACAAAGGTCGAGAGGAAAGGCCTTATATTCGAGACTAACGAGAAAGCTTTCGACAATCCCTTTGTTTCGGAAGCCTACGAAGTGCGGAGCGGCGCTACTCGCAGCGCTGGAACACGAATCCGGATAGATTATGATTACCTCACCCAAAGGTCCCTTTACGATGCATTTATCCTCAATCTACATGGCTCACTGACCAGCCCAATCGCCAACTGGTTTCCCGTATTCCCTGGTGCACCGGGCATCAATTCCTCTTTGCGCTTCGCCCGTATTGGCAACCCCCCGAGAAGATGGTTTTCGCAGGTAGAAAAAAGCAATCTCAAGGTGAACTGGGAGAAACGCTGGGGCGTGAGCTATATTTTTTTCATGAGCCGTCTCATGGGGGTTCCGCTGGCAAAACCCGAATACATCAACCTGAACAAGGCCCATGACATCGCCACATGGGCCGCCGCGATGCTCCAGGAACATGCCAACTGCGTGATTTACACCTTCGCCAGCTCCGCGGTAAGGGTTTGCATGGCGGCCCAGGAAGCCGGACTCAACATCAAGGGGACACGATTCTTCGTCACGGGCGAACCCCTGACACCCCAGAAAAGGAAAGAAATCGAGGAATCGGGTGGTCGAGCGGTGCCCATCTACGGAATTTCCGAAGCGGGGGTAATCGCCGCCGGCTGCCCACAGCCCTATCTTGAGAGCGACAGCTGCCACTTACTCATGGATACCAATGCCGTTATTACCCACCGGCTCATGCCGTCGCATTCGGACACGGAGGTGGACTCGTTTTTGTTCACGTCGCTTCTCTACGAGTCGCCCAAGATCCTCCTCAACGTGGGAATGGGGGATTACGGGAAAGTCTGCACTGATCCCTGTCTATGTGAATTCGGACAAATGGGCTTTGATGTTCACCTAAGCCGGATCCGCAGCTACGAAAAACTTACAGGCGAAGGCGTCACATTCGTCGATACCGATCTCATCAACATTATTGAAAATGAACTGCCGAGCAGGTTCGGGGGCCAAAGCACTGATTATCAGCTGGTTGAGGAAGAGGATGCCCGCGGGCTGACGCGGCTGAGGCTTCTCATCAGCCCTCGTGTGGGCAACGTGGATGAGCAGGGGATCGTGGAAACGTTCATACAACTGCTGAAAAAGGGCGAGTGTAGCCCGGAGTCCTGGGCCCAATCCGGCACGGATATCTGGGCCCAGGCGAGGACGTTGCGCGTCAGAAGGGAGTATCCGATTCCGACAAGAAGCGGAAAAATCCTGCCCTTCCATATTGCCTAGCCTTAATTGCAGGATTATCGAATAAGGAGGAATAAATGGGCTTTCCAGTTCAGAGAATGCGAAGGTTGAGAAGGAATGAAGGGATCAGAAACATGGTCCAGGAGAGCCGTCTCTCCGTCTATGATCTCATCTACCCGATGTTCGTCGTTCATGGCACCGGAATAAAAAAGGAGATTGAGCCGCTACCCGGCAATTATCACCTTTCCGTTGACCGGCTCGAGGAAGAAGCCCGGGCGATTCATGACCTTGGGATTCCGGCCGTCATTCTTTTCGGTCTCCCAGAAAAACGAGACGAAATGGCCTCGGAGGCCTACGATCCAAAGGGCATCGTTCAGCAGGCAATAGCCCGGTTGAAGAAAAATGTCCCCGGCCTCATTATCATCGCAGATGTTTGCCTGTGCGAATACACTCCCCACGGCCACTGCGGCATCATCAAAGACGGTTACCTCCTGAATGACCAGACCGTCGACCTGTTACAAAAAGTGACCCTAGCGCAAGCCGAAGCGGGTTGCGACATCGTGGCGCCCGCAGCCATGATGGACGGCCAGGTCGCAGCTATGCGTTCCGCACTCGACAAGAACGGGTTCACCGGAGTATCGATCATGGGCTATTCGGCGAAGATGGCGTCCAAGCTCTATGATCCCTTTTTCAAGAGCGCGACCGAATCGGCGGTCGCCTTTGGCGACAAAAAATCCCACCAGATGAATTACGCCAACGCCAACGAAGCCCTGCGCGAGATCGCCTTTGACATCGAAGAAGGAGCGGACATAGTCATGGTCAAGCCGGGGATGTTCTACATGGACATCATTTACCGTGCCAAGCAGAAATTTGGCATGCCGCTTGCCGTGTACAGTGTGAGCGGCGAATATGCTATGATCAAGTCGGCGGCTCAACTAGGACGGATTAATGAACGGGAGATCACCATGGAGTTGCTGACGAGTATAAAGCGTGCGGGTGCGGACCTCATCCTAACGTATGCGGCCCGCGAGATCGCACCGTTCATAAAGTAGACCCTATGCGGAGCACAGGTTGGCCAAGATAAAAGTCATTCATGTATATAAGGATTTCAATGTCTACAATGGCTTAATCGAAATCCTCACTATTCTCGCCGGTGGAATGGATCTCAACCGATTCGAATTGGGAGTCTGCGTATTCCGCTATGGAGGGAACTCCTTCGGAAACAACTTCGAACGGCTGGGAGGCAAGATCTACTCTCTCAATATACCCGATAGACCCGGCTACGAAGCACGCGAGTTTCTCGAACTCTATAGGTTTTTTAAAATATTTAATCCCGATATTGTTCAGACCCATGTCCTTAAGGCAAATTTTCTTGGCATCTTGGCTGCCCGAAAGGCTAGAGTACCCGTTATCATCGGCACCGAAATGACCCTCAAAGATATTGCGCACAGTCCCCTTGCGCGGCTCAGGGATCGATTGATACAGCATTTTGTTAGCTTGTCATTACGATACAGCGACGGTTTCATGGCAACTTCGGAGTACATCAATAAGCAATGGTACTATAGCCGCTATGAAAAGAAATACCGTGTAATCTACCCCCCATTTAATCTGGAGAAATATCAGGCTGCCCTGGCGAGTTCACTCTCCAAAAAAGACGGGTCGAATTTGGATGGGCCCACAATCGGCTTCATCGGGCGCCTTTCAGAAGAAAAGGGGCTAGAAACCCTCATCCAAGCAATGCCGATGGTGCGGATCAAGTTTCCTCGGGTAAAGCTTCTGATCGCTGGAACAGGTCCAATGGAGCAACGCTTAAAAAAACGGGTTCAATCTGCCGATCTGGACGGGTGTGTCAGTTTCCTCGGCTTCTGTTCCAACGCATTCGCGTTCATAAGGGACTTGGATGTCTTTGTCCTTCCTTCGCGAACCGAAGGATGCCCTATAGTTGTTCTAGAATCTATGGCTATGAGCGTCCCCGTTGTAGCCACTGATGTCGGGGGGACGCCGGAGCTCATAGAAGATGGCGTTACCGGATTGTTAGTGAAAAGCAATTCTCCTGTCGAGCTTGCAAATTCGGTTATTCAGATGTTAACGGACCGAGATAGAGCAGAGCGCATGGGCAGAGAGGGTCATCGGAGGGCCTTCGGGGAATTCCATCCGACAAAGTTCATAGAAAGCATCGAAAGGATGTATCTTGAGCTTCTTGGAGAGAAGGGCTTGTCTTGAGGAATCTGGCTTCCTGGCATACTTAAAAGAGCAATGAAAAGAATTGTCATTGTCGGGGCAGGCCTCGCTGGCCTCGGCGCTGCATATGCCCTGCAAAAGGGTACGAAAAAATACTCTGTTACTCTGTTGGAAAAAGAA
>DQHV01000376.1 GCA_003524335.1 Candidatus Aminicenantota bacterium
TTGATCAGCGAGTGGCCCGTCCGCCACATGATCGGCCGGCCGCCGAGCCTCTTGATTTCCTCGTAAAGGAGCTTCGACGCCTTGACCTCGGAGATCACGGTCGCTCCCGGGTTGGCCGGCAGTACATCGCGCGCGAAAACGATCATCAGCTGGTCCCCCCATAGGAGATTCCCTTGGTCGTCGACAACACCGATCCGGTCCCCGTCGCCGTCGTAGCCGACTCCGAAGTCCGCACCCGTCTCCCGGACCTTCTTCACCAGGTCTTCCATGGCCTCGGGGAGGGTGGGGTCCGGATGATGATTGGGGAACATTCCGTCCGGCTCGCAGTAGAGCTCGGTCACGTCGCAGCCCAGCTTCCGGAAGATCGGCACGGCCACAAACCCGGCGGTCCCGTTCCCGGCGTCCAGGACGACCTTCAACTTGCGGCGGAGCCGGACATCCTTCAGGACATAGCTCTCGTACTCGGGGATGATGTCATAGGACGAGCGCGTCCCGGGCTTGTCGGTGATGACTTTGCCCTCTTTGATAATCTTGTAAACCTGCTGAATGGTCTCTCCATAGAGCGTCTCCTCCCCCACCATCATCTTGAACCCATTGTACTCCGGCGGGTTGTGCGAACCGGTGATCATGACCGCCGCCTCGTTCTTTTTGTAGTAAACGGCGAAATAGAGGAGCGGGGTCGGGACAAGCCCGATTTCGACCACACTGCACCCCGTGGAAAGAAGCCCTCGGCTGATAGCATCGGAGTAGGCCGGCGAACTCAGCCGCGCATCGCGGCCGAGGGCCACTCGCTTTTTTCCGTGCTCACGGAAAAAGGTCCCTATTCCCCGGCCCAGGTACTCCACGAACTCGAGGGACAGGTCCTTGTCCACGATCCCCCGGATATCGTATTCCCTGAAGATTTTCGGGTTGATGTCCACGTTCGCCTCCCGCTGAGATCGCCGCCCTGCCTCGCCGGTCCTCTATCCGATATTCCTGACCGACAGGCTCTTCACCTTTTCTTCCACCTCGCCCCATTTCCCCTGGGCGTCGAGGATGAACTCTATGAACTCCCGGACGGCACCCCGGCCGCCGCTCTGCTGGGATATGAAATGGCAGTTTTTCTTGACCTCGGGGTGCGCGTCGGCCACGGCCCCGGCCAGCCCGACCGCCTTGATGACCGCGAGATCCCCGAGGTCGTCTCCGATGTAGGCGGCCTCCTCGTTTTTGAGTCCGTGCTTCGCCAGGATCGCTTCGAGAACCGGCTTCTTGTCCAGGATCCCCTGGTGAAGCTCGTCGATCCGGAGCTTCTCCGCCCTCTTCTCCAGCGCCCGTGACGTCTTGCCGGTGATGATCGCCGTCTTGAACCCGGCCAGATGGGCAAGCAGGATCCCCAAGCCGTAACGGACGTTGTACGACTTGACCTCTTCCCCGTCGGGAAGGACAAAAAGCGCTCCGTCGGTCAGGGTTCCATCCACGTCCATGATGATCATCTTGATCCGGAGCGCCCTGGCCTTCCCGTCCAACATCAGAACATCTCCGTGCGCCAGAGGTCATGGAGATGGATGATGCCCTCGACCTTCCCGGATCGTCCGGTGACAACCAACGCGGTGATCTTCCGCTCTTCCATGAGGTTCAGCGCTTCGGTGGCCAGCCGCTCACGGCCGACAGTAACCGGGTTGGCGGTCATGCATTCGCGGGCGCTCTTCTCAAAGATCGCCTCTTTGTGTTTCCTCATCATCCTACGGAGGTCGCCGTCGGTGATGACC
Organism: Candidatus Aminicenantota bacterium; assembly: GCA_003524335.1. GTDB lineage: Bacteria > Acidobacteriota > Aminicenantia > Aminicenantales > UBA8522 > UBA8522. Next base: position 1,749 of record DQHV01000376.1, read on the forward strand.
CCGAAGAGCGTGTCGTCTTCGGCCACGACACAGGTCACCCCGAGCTTCTTGCCCGTCATCTCCTCAATCACCTGGAGCATCGGCGTCGCCGGGAGCACCCGCGGAATTTTTGTCCCCCGGTGCATGAGCATCCCAACCCTGGTCAACTTCCTGCCGATATGCCCCTTGGGGTGGAACAAGGCAAAGTCTTCCTCGCTGAACCCCTTCTTTTTCATTAGAGCAATGGCCAGCGCATCGCCCAGCGCCAGNNACGATATCGCTGTACTTGGCGATCCGCGACCTCCGGTTTCCGGTGATGCTGATGAGCTTGACGCCGATCCGCTTGATGAACTCGAGCAGGTCGATGATCTCCTTGGTCTCGCCGCTGTAGGAGATTGCCAGGACGACGTCGTCCGGCAGAATCATGCCCAGGTCTCCGTGGCCGGCCTCGGCCGGATGGATGAACACCGCCGGTGTCCCGCAGCTCGCCAGGGTGGCGGCGATCTTGCGGCCGATCAGGCCCGATTTCCCCATGCCGGTTACGATGATCCGCGACTTGTTCTCGGCCAGCAGGTCAACCGCCCTGGCGAAATTCTCGTCCAACCGGGAAACGAGGGCGGAAATGGCCCGGCTTTCGATCTCCAGCACTCCCCGGCCAATCTTGATGATCTCGGTTTTCTTCATAAACCCTTCACCTTACCGTGGGCTCCCTCTTAAGGAGGGCCTTCTTTATCCGGATAGCAGAGCGCAGGATTTCTTCTAATTTATTTAATATCAACGAATTAAATCCATCCGCCAGGGCCTTCGCCGGGTCCTTATGGACCTCCAGGAAAAGGCCGTCGGCGCCCGCCGCCACACCGGTCCGGACCATCAGCGGGATGAAGTCCGCTTCTCCTCCCGAGGCCGTCCCCCGGCCTCCCGGCCGCTGGACGATATGGGAGGCGTCAATGACAACTGGGAACCCCCACCGCTTCATCGTCGGGATGGAGCGGACGTCGAAAACAAGGTTGTTATAGCCGAAAAAAGTCCCCCGCTCGGTGAGCAGAATCCGATCGTTCCCTTGGCTGAGGACTTTCTCGACGGCGTTCTCCATCTCCTGCGGCGAGAGGAACTGACCTTTCTTTAGGTTGAGGGGTTTTCCGGTCCTGGCCGCTTCGACGATGAGGTCGGTCTGGCGGCAGAGGAAGGCCGGGATTTGGATGACATCCAGGACCTCGGCTGCCTTGGCTACCTGGCTCGTCTCATGGACATCGGACAGGACGGGGACATCGAGCTCCTCCCTGATGCGCTTCAGAATGGCCAAGCCTCGCGCCATCCCCGGCCCCCGAAATGATTTGACCGAGGATCGGTTGGCCTTGTCGTAGGAAGCCTTGAAGATGAACGGCAGCTTGAGGCCGGTGCACACGGCCTTGATTTCGCGCGCCAGCGAGAGGGTCCTCTCCTCGCTTTCGATGACGCAGGGGCCGGCGATGAGAAAGAGGGGTGTCGTCCCTCCGGCCGTTACCCCTTTAGCGATCCTAACGGCCTTTGTTCCTTTGGAGGCGATGGGCATAGCTTGCTCCGATAAACGCTTTAAAGAGCGGATGAGGACTTACCGGTTTTGACTTGAACTCGGGATGAAACTGGCAGCCGAGAAACCAGGGATGGTCCTTGATCTCGATGATCTCGACGAGGTTGAGCTTGGGGTTGTGGCCGGTGAACGAAAGGCCGGCCCGGGCCAGTTTTTCCTTGTAAGCGGGGTTGAACTCGTAGCGATGGCGGTGCCGCTCCAGGATCAGAGTTTTCCGATAGGCTTTGTAAGCAAAAGACTTCTTCTCCAGCTGGCAGACATATTCTCCCAGGCGCATCGTCCCGCCGATGTCGTGCTCCGGGCTGAGCTCACGCCAGAGGAAAAAAATCCTGTGCGGAGTATGGGAGTCGAATTCCGTGCTGTTGGCCTCATCGAGCCCGACGATGTTTCGGGCAAACTCGATGGTGGCGCACTGCATGCCCAGGCAGATCCCGAAATACGGGACCTTTTTCTCGCGGGCGTAGGTGACCGCCCGAATCTTACCCTCGATACCGCGGATCCCGAACCCGCCGGGAACCAGGATCCCGTCCTTGTCCCCCAGGACCTGATCGAGCCTCCCCTTCTCCAGGTTTTCGGACTCGATCCAGCAGATGTTGACCTTGAGCCCATGGGCCACACCGCCATGCTTCAGGGCTTCTTTCAGGCTCAAGTACGAATCCTGGAGCCCGGCATACTTGCCGACCAGGGCGATGGTCACTTCATCACGGGGATTTCTCATCCTGGTCACGAGCGCCTGCCATGGAGCCAAATGCCGCCTCTTTGGGGGCAAGCCGAGCTTCTTGAGGACGTACGAGTCCAGCCCCTCCTCGGCGAACAAAAGAGGGATCTCGTAAATGTTGTCGACGTCCTTAGCGGTGATGACCGCTTCGAGGGGAACATTGGTAAACAGCGCGATCTTACTCTTGATGTCGGTCGTCAGGGAGCGATCGGTCCGGCAGAGCAAGATATCGGGCTGGATGCCGATGGCCCGGAGCTCCTTGACGCTATGCTGGGTCGGCTTGGTCTTGAGCTCGCCGGAGGTGCCGATGTAAGGCACCAGAGTGAGATGGACGAAAAGCACGTTCTCAAGTCCGAGCTCCAGCCGCATCTGGCGGGTCGCTTCGAGGAAGGGCAGGCTNNATGTCGCCCACCGTCCCCCCGATCTCGACGATAACGATATCATTGCCCTCGGACACGGCGCAGAACGCTTTCTTGATTTCATCGGTTACGTGGGGGATGACCTGGACGGTCTTTCCCAGGAACTCTCCCTTGCGCTCCTTGCGGATGATGGTCTCGTAGATCTTGCCGGCGGTCCAGTTGTGCGCCTTGGACGTGCGTGTCGATGTAAATCGCTCATAATGGCCGAGATCAAGGTCAGTTTCCGCGCCGTCGTCGGTCACATAGACCTCGCCGTGCTGGAACGGACTCATCGTCCCCGGGTCCACGTTCAGGTAGGGGTCGAACTTTTGCAGAGTGATGCGATAGCCGTGACTTTCCAGCAGGCGGCCGATCGAGGCGGCCGCAATCCCTTTGCCGAGCGCCGAAAGGACTCCGCCTGTAACAAAAATATATTTTGTCTTAGCCATGGCCTTGCTTTCTCAGGAATTCTTCGACCTTGATTATATCGCCTGGCGTATCCACGTTCAAGGTCGGACCGGGTGCTTCGATCATTTTGATCCGGCATCCGTTCTCCAGGGCCCGCAGCTGCTCCAGTCTTTCCAGCCGCTCCAGCCGCGAAGGCTTCATCTTGGCGAACTCGACCAGGAAATCCCGTTTGTATCCATAGATGCCGATGTGCTGATAAAAGAAATCCGAGGCTTGAAAGGGGATGGGCGCCCGGGAAAAATAGAGGGCAAATCCTTCTTGATCCGTAACCACTTTGTTGATGTTCGGGTTGGCCAGGAGGTCGAGGTCATAGACCTTGGCCATGAGCGAAGCCATCCGCACTTCCTCATCCTGGAGAGCTTCGACAAGGGAATCGACCAGCCTCCCGGTGACCAGCGGCTCATCCCCCTGGATATTTATAATTATATTATTATCAATATCATGCACGGCTTCCGCCGCCCGCTCCGTGCCCGAATTATGAGCCCCTGACGTCAACACCGCCTCCGCCCCGAAGGACTTCACGGCTTCCAAAATGCGCCCATCATCGGTGGCCACGATAACGCGGTCCACGAACCGGGCTTTCCGGACGCCATCATAAACCCGTTGGATCATCGGCTTCCCGAGGATCAAGGCGAGAGGCTTGCCCGGGAATCGGCTGGACTGGTATCGGACGGGGATAACCGCCGCCGCTCGCTTCAAGATGATGCTCCCTCCTTGGGCTTGTCCGTCTCCGGGGATGCCGTCTCCATCTGTTCTCCGGCCTGGCAATTGGCTTCTAAGTGGGCGCCTTCATCGACGATCAATTTGGGAGTGATGATGGCGCCGAAAACCCGGCCCCGGCTGTGGATCTCGACTTTGTCTTCCGCCCTGATCGTGCCCTTGATCTCGCCGTTGATGACGACGTATCCGGCCCGGACATCGGCCTCCACCTTCCCCTGTTCTCCGATAACGAGCATCGAGTCCGAGACGATCGTACCCTTGAAATAACCATCGATGCGAAATGATCCTTTGAAAGACAGCTCGCCCTTAAACTCGGTGTCTTTATCAAAGAAGCCCGTGATCTTCTGCTCGTCGTACTCTCTCTTTCTTTCTTTTTCTTTCATCGCGATCCTCCTTTGATCTTTCCATATATGCGGTTGAGGTCATCCAGAGAAAAGTAGGAAATCTTGATCGTCCCTTTTTTTCTATTTCCGACAATGGCGACCTTGGTCCCAAGGGCCTTGACGAGTTCCTCCTCCACTGCCCGAAGGTCGGGGTCAGACTCCGGTTTCCTGACGCCCACCCTCCGCCCTTTCCGGCCGGAGATCATTTTTTCAACGTCCCTGACAGTCAGGTCTTGATGGACTATCTCCCGGGCCAGAAAAATCTGTGACTCTGCTTCTTCAAGCGCCAGGAGCGCCCGGGCATGGCCCATTGTGATCTTATTCTCGGACAGATATCCCTGAACGATTTCCGGGAGGTTGAGAAGGCGGAGATAGTTGGTGACAGATGTCCGGTCCTTGCCCACCCGATCGGCGATCTCCTCCTGCGTGTAGTCGAGCTCCCGGATCAGCCGCTGATAGACATGGGCGATCTCCAGCGGGTTGAGGTCCTCCCGGTGAAGATTCTCGACCAGGGAGATCTCAAGCTGCCGCTCTTTAGGTATCTGCCGAATCAGTACCGGGATTTTTTTCAAACCCGCCTTTTGGGCCGCCCTCCATCTTCTTTCGCCGACGATGATTTTGTAGGTTTCGCCTTCCGGCACGACGAGAATCGGCTGAATGACGCCGCTTTCCCGCATCGACAGCGCCAATTGCTCGATCGAACCGGGGTCGAACCTCATCCTTGGCTGCAGCGGATTTGGCGACACTTCCTCGATGTCCACCTCGGCATAGCGCTCGTCCTTGAGGATTCCATAGTCGTCGGGCAAGAACACTCCCAGGCCCTTTCCTAGGGCTTTCTTGGTCATTTGCTGAGTAACTCCTGTGCCAGGATCAAATAGGCCTCCGCTCCTCTGGATTTGATATCATAGAGAACAACCGGCTTGCCAAAACTCGGCGCTTCAGCCAGCCTTACGCTCCGTGGGATGACGACCTCAAAGACGATCGCCTTGAGGGATCGCCTGATCTCTGCGGCGACTTGCTTGGAAAGGTTGGTCCGCTCGTCGAACATCGTCAGGATAATGCCCTCGATGGACAGTGCAGGGTTGAAATACGTTCTGACCTGGTCAAAAGTGGCCAGGAGGTCGGGGATCCCTTCCATACACAGAAACTCGCATTGAATCGGGATGAGGACTGAATCGGCCGCACTCAGGGCGTTGATGGTTAGAAAACCCAGCGAAGGCGGGCAATCGATGAAAATGTAATGGAAATTGCACCTCGCCCTCTCCAGGGCCTCCCGCAGTTTTTTCTCCCTGTTTTCTTTAGGGAAAAGCTCGATCTCTGCACCGGAGAGCTCGGGAGAACAGGGACAAATATAGTAGTTGTCGAGTCCCGTTCCCAAAACAAGGTCCATCAGATCATGCCCGTTCATGAGCGCCTGATATATTCCTTTTTGGGATTCCTTGGCCTTCCCCAGGCTGGCCGTTGCCATCCCCTGAGGGTCCAGGTCGATAACCAGGACTCGGTTGTTCCTCATGGCCAGGGCCGCAGACAGGTTGATGGCTGTGGTCGTTTTGCCAACTCCCCCTTTTTGGTTGGCGACAGCGACTACTTTTCCCATGCTCCCTCAATGTTTCACGTGGAACATCGGCCCGCTTTCGGCCTTCTTTTCTGGGCCTGGATATAGAGACTGAGGTTGACTACGGCAGCGGGCGTCATCCCGGAGATTTGCTTTGCCTGGCCGATCGTTATGGGCCGGGAACTAAGGAGTTTTTCAACGGCTTCCTTGGTCAGGCCGGGGACCTTGTTAAAATCGGTATTTTCAGGCACTTTGACCTGATCCATCCGCCTTGTTCTTTCGATCTCTTTCTCCTGTCGTCGCAAGTAGCCCTCGTACTTCACCTCTGCTTCTGCGTATCTCATCTCTTCGTCAGTTAAAGGATCAGGGAATTTTCTATATTCTAACATACTTGCCAGCGAAACATCAGGTTTTTTTAGCCATTCTTTAAGGGTTATCCGGACTCCATTTTCCAAAGTGGCTTTTTCTCTTTGAAGGAATTGAAAAAGACCTTTGATCTTCTCCTGTTTTTTCTCAAAGGCCTGGTATTCTTTGTCCCTGACCAGACCGAATTTATGGCCATAATGAGCCAACCTCCGGTCGGCGTTGTCCGCTCGCAGGTTTAGGCGGTATTCTGCTCTCGAGGTGAATAGCCGGTACGGTTCTTCGACCCCTTTGGTCACCAGGTCGTCGATCATGACACCGATGTAGGCCTCATCACGTCCCAAGACAAAGGGCTCTCTTCCCCTGATTTTTAGGGCGGCGTTGATCCCGGCCATGATCCCCTGGGCAGCAGCTTCCTCATACCCCGAGGTCCCGTTGATCTGACCCGCCAGAAAAAGGTTTTCAACCCGCCTTGCCTCGAGGGAAGGCTTGAGCTCCTTCGGGGAAACTGCATCGTACTCAATCCCATAGGCAGGCCTGAGAATTTTAGCTTGATCCAGCCCTGGAATAGACTTCAATATCTCCACCTGCACATCATAGGGAAGGCTGGAGGACATGCCATTGACATAGATCTCCGAAGTTTCCAGTCCCTCCGGTTCAAGGAAGAATTGATGGCGGTTATGGTGCGGGAACTTGACGATCTTGTCCTCGATAGAAGGGCAGTACCGGGGCCCGATTCCGGTTATGCGGCCGCCGTAAAGAGGGGATTTGTCCAGGTTTTTCCGGATAACAGCGTGGGTCCCGGCGTTGGTGTAGCCCAGATAGCAGATTACCCGGTTCTCCAGAGGATGGAGCGTCTGGAAAGAGAAGGGAACCGGCCTCTCGTCGCCGGGCTGCGGAGAGAAAGCGTCCCAGTTAATTGTATGTTTGTCGAGCCTCATCGGCGTCCCCGTTTTCAGCCGGAACATCTTGAATCCCAGCTTGGCCAAGCTCTCACTCAGGGAGGTCGCCGCAGGTTCATTGGCCCTTCCCGCCGGATAGGAGCAAAGTCCCATATGGATAAGGCCGTTCAAGAAAGTCCCAGGAGAGATGATCACAGTCCTTCCATGAAGGCGGTTTCCGTCCAGAGTCAGAACTCCACGCGCCCTTCCCCCGGAAATTATCACATCCGTGACAATACCCTGGAAAACGGTCAGGTTCGGGGTGTCTTCCAGCCACTTTTTCATGACCAACCGGTACCGCGCCTTATCGCACTGCGCTCGGGGCGCCTGGACGGCACTCCCGCGGCTTCGGTTAAGAAGGCGAAACTGGATGCCGGTCTCGTCGGCCAGGAGACCCATCAGTCCGCCCAGGGCATCGATTTCGCGGACCAGATGCCCTTTGGCCAAACCTCCTATGGCCGGGTTACAGGACATCTGGGCGATCGTTTCCAGGTGAATCGTGACAAGGATGGTCTTTAGCCCCATCCGGGCGGCCGCTGAGGCCGCCTCACAGCCCGCGTGGCCGGCGCCGACCACAATAACGTCATAATCTGGTCGAGAGACGCCCTGTTTCCTCATTTTCCCACACAAAACCTGGTGAAAATGCTGTCAATGACCTCGTCTACCCTGATTTCTCCGGTCAATTGCCCGATCAAGGGTAAGGTTTGACGTATTTCTTCAGCTAAGACCTCTTCCGAATACCCAACTCGAAGCAGGTTTAAGGCCTCTTCCAGGCAGGTGGCGATCTGTTCGAATAGCAGTTTCTGCCTCAGGTGGAGGAGCACCTCAGCGTGTCCGTCTTCTTTCGGGGCGAAGTCATCATAGATCGCCTTCCGCAACGTCTCCAGGTTTTTCCCAGTCAGGGCCGAGACTTCAAGCCAACGGCTTTTCCTGTTCAGTGCCAGGCATTTCGGCCGGTTGATCTGGCGGGGGAGGTCCGCCTTGTTGAATAGAAGGATCATTTTTTTGGGCTTGAACCTCTCGATAAGCCTCAGGTCGGCCGGACTCTCCCGCCTGGAAGCGTCCAGGACCAGAACGATTCCGTCTGCCTTGGAAGCCATCTCTCCGCCTCTCTTGACACCCTCCCTTTCTACAGGATCGGTCGAGTCCTCCAGGCCGGCCATGTCGATTAGATGAAAAATTGAGTCCTTAATCTTGATCCTTTCCCGAAGATAGTCACGGGTAGTGCCTGGATACGGGCTGACGATCGCCCTTTCCTGATCAAGCAGCGCATTGAAGAGAGTGGACTTGCCGACGTTCGCCCGGCCTACTATGGCCAGCTCCAGTCCTTCGGTCATGGCCCGTCCAGTCTGGTAGCTGGCAATCAGTTTTCGGACCGTCTGGAGCAGCTCTTCAATCCGGCCTGCGGTTTCCTGTGGGCTTATCCCCAGCCCGTCGTCGGGAAATTCGATTGTGCTTTCGACGAGCGACAAAAGTCCGATGATCTGGCCGCGCAGAGAGCCGATATGCCGCGAGAGCCCGCCCCGGACCTGGCCGAGAGAGATTTTAGCCTGGGCAAGGGAGGTGGCAGCGATCAGGTCATTGACCGCTTCGGCCTGGAGGAGATCGACCCTCCCCCGAAGATACGCCCGAAGAGTGAATTCGCCCGGATGGGCGACCCGGGCCCCCGCCTTGGTTCCCAGGTGGACGACCTCCTCCATCACCACCGGGCTGCCATGGCAGCTGATCTCGACGACGTCCTCCCTGGTATAAGAGCGCGGTGCGGGAAAATAAACCAAGTAGGCCTCATCTATCAAACCATTCTTCTCGCGGTCACATATATCGCCCAGGACGAATTCCCGAGGCCTGACCTCTTGCCATTTTTTTCGCCGCAGACGAAAGATTTTCTTAGCGACCGGGAGGGCTCTTGGGCCGCTCAAGCGGACGATGCCGATGCCCCCCTGTCCAAATGGAGTGGAAATCGCGATGATCGTCTCGGCCAACATCAGACTATTGTATCCTCAGCCGAGGTTCATTTTAGTCAAGCCGGCCCAATTAGTAAACAACGGCCGGATTATCAGAGTTGACAGCCTGAACCCGGCGGCGATATATTATTATCCCGGGAGGGCCGACATCATGAGGGCGAATCTTCAAAGGAAACCGACAGCGTCCCGGCTGATCCATCAGCTCTTGGCATTTTTGCCCGGTCTGCTCACCTTGTTATTCCCAGTCTGGTTTTTCGGGCAGGACCAATCTTCCCTATTGTCAAAAGAGGAGGTGCGCAGGTTCCTCCTCACCGCAGAAGTAGTCAAGAGCGAGGCAATCGGGAAGGGGATAACTCACCCCTGGCGGCTGACGCTTTCGGACGGAAAGCTCAGCCACGACGCCTCGTTCCAAGACGTCGACGTTCGCGCGCAGGAGGCCGGGTTCGCCGGCGGCGGGAGGGAGTTGAACTTTGCCGACTCCTTCCACTACAATGTCGCGGCCTATGAACTGGCGTCGCTCCTCGAGCTCGACGACATGGTCCCCATCGCAGTGGAAAGAGAGTGGAAGGGGAAGAAGGGATCTTTAAGCTGGTGGGTTGATGATGTCAAGATGGATGAGGAAGAACGGCTGGCAAAAGGGATCAAGCCCCCTGATACCGGGGCCTGGAACAGGCAAATGCATAAGGTCCGCGTCTTCTCGCAGCTCATCTACGATACCGACCGGAACCTCCAGAACATCCTGATATCGAATGACTGGAAGCTCTGGATGATCGATTTCACGCGGGCTTTCCGAACGCTCCGCAAGCTCCCGGAAGAGAAAGACCTCGCTAAGTGTGAAAAGACCTTATTCTCTAAGCTCCTTGAGTTAACCAAGGAGGCCGTTTCGCGCACCGCTGGAGCTCATTTGACCAAATGGGAGATCGAGGCCTTAATGGCCCGCCGTGACCTGATCGCGGCCTATTTCCAGAGGCTGATCGCCGAAAAGGGCGAGTCCGCCGTCCTCTACTGAGCCTGGATCAGGGCTTGCCGATAGGAAAAACCTTGATTCTCTTTAAGAATCCCTCCCCGAGGCTCTCGCTGGTTATCCCGGGGACCTGGTTGACGGCGATGTGGACGATCCGCCTTTCGTATGGGTTCATCGGGTCGAGGACCTCGTCTCTTCCCGTCTCGCCGACCTGATGGGCGACCTGCTGGGCGTATTCCCGTAGCCGCTTTTCCTTCCTCCGCCTGTAGAATTCGCAATCCACCTGGACTTTGTGGGCAGAGATCTTGTTAAGGACGTGTTGAAAAGCCAGCAGGAGGGTACCATCCTTGCGGAGGAGCATGCTCTTGTCCTCGCCCTCAAAGATCACATAGATGGTCTCGTTCTTTTTCTTGATCTCGTAGGTTAATTCCAGGGGAAAATGGGGGAGGAGCGAGTCCAGGAAGCCGGTGATGGGGTTCGTGTCGAGCTCCTGCTTCGGCCAGGCCCGGATGACGATTTCTTTTCCCCGCATCCCGAAGAGCTTGGTCTTCTCAGTGACAATCTCGTAGTTGAACTTTTCCCGGGGTATCTTGAGCACATGCTCGGCATGCCCCAAGGCCTCGTCTAGGTTCTTGCCCTTGAATTCCTGCGTCGGCTCACTTATTTCGTTTTCCATGAGATTCTCTCTTTTTCTTAGCCATCATCCGGTTCATGATATACTGCTGGCCGATCTGGAGGCAGTTGTTGGTCAGCCAGTAGAGGACCAGGCCGCTCTGGAAATTCATGAAGAAGACGGTCATGACCACGGGCATGATGAGCATCATCCTGGCCTGGGCGGGATCGGCCGATGTCGGCGTCATCTTCTGACTGATGAACTGGGTGGCGCCCATCAGGAGCGGTGTCACATAATAGGGATCGTGGACGGACAGGTCCTTGATCCAGAGGATAAACGGACTCTGCCGGAATTCTATGGCCACCACCAGCATCCGGAAGAATCCCCAGAAAACAGGGATCTGGACCAGGATGGGGAGGCAGCCCCCGGCGGGGTTGATGCCGTGCTCCTTGTAGAGCTTCATCATCTCCTCGTTCATCTGGCGGCGCTGGTTGATGTCCTGCTTGGCTTTCTTGTACTTGGCCCGGAGGGCCTTGATCTTCGGTTGGAGTTCCTGCATTTTGGACATCGACTTGGTGCTGCTGTAGGTCAGCGGGAAGAAGATGATTTTGATGAGGAAGGTTAGGATGATGATGCCGAAACCCCAGTTGGGGATATATCTATGGATGAACTTGATCGAGATAAGGAGAACCTCGGTGATCATGCCGAAGAAGCCGAAGTTCATGACTTTCTTAGCGTCGTGCCCGAAGGCGCGCAGGCGGTCGAAGTCTTTGGGGCCAAGATAGGCTTTTTGCGGGACGCTCACGGAGAGAAAGAAATCCGCTGTCTTTTCGTCTCTGGCCACCCTCAGGAATTGGGCTGCTCCCTGCTGCGGCGGGGTGATGAAGAGGGCGGTCATGTAATTGTCTTCATAGGCGGCCCAGTTGGCAAAGTTGAAAGCGCTGGCTTCGGGCCTGTATTTTCTGTCGTTAACCCGGTACACTCGGTTGGCCGCGAGAACGGCCACGCCGCTTCCGGTGCCGAACTGTTGCCTCTTTGTGGTGAAGACCGGGTTGCCAATCCCCGGACCCCAGATGACCCGGGGCTCGACGTTGCGGCCGTCCTTCAAGACGCTGATCCGGATATCGAAGTCATAAGCGCCCCCGGTGAAGACGAAGACTTTCTCTATTTTTACACTATTTCCATCGGAATAGTAAAATTTAAGCTCTCCCGTTTGGCCGTCTCTTAGGTTGAGGCGGGTAACCGAGGGAATGAACAGGACGCCGTTGGCCGTCTTGTCCAGCTCGACATCCTGAGTCTCCAGGGAAAAGGGGAACTTTCTGGCCTCGGCCGCGCCCCGGGAAACGAGCTCCAGCCCCTCCTTGCTCTCGTCCAGGTATGTCTTCAGCTTCCAGCTCCGGAGTGACGCCCCCCGGTTGCTCCAGACGGCCTGGTAGAGCGACGTATCGACGACCACTTGCTCCTCCGCCCGGCCTTGCGCTTCTTCATAGGCCTGCGCCGCAGCCGCGGTGGTCTCCGGCGGGGCCGGCGATTCGACTGGCTTTGGCTCGGGAGCTGCCGCCTGGACCGGGACCTGCGTCTGGCCCTGGGGCTCCGTCTGGGGCTTGTTTTTCTGGAAGACCATCTGGTAGAGCGCAAGGACCAAGAAAGAAAGGACGATAGCCAGGATCAGTCTTTTTTCCATTATGCAGACCTCTTAGGGAACATGATCGACTCCACCCGGATGGAAGGGGTGACACCTCAGGAGCCGTCTGCCGCCGAGCGATAAGCCCTTGAGCAGGCCGTATTTATCGATCGCCTCTCGCGTATATGCCGAACAGCTGGGGTGAAACCGGCACTGCCCGCCGACCAATGGTGAGAGGACCAGCTGGTACAGCCGGATGGCCAGCAACGCCGCCTGTTTCATCGCACCCGCTTTTTCTCGAGGATCCTCCCGACGGCCTGGAGATAGTGCTCCACAAGCTCCGTCCAGGTGGCCTCCTTCATCGCCGCAGAGGCCACGAGGAGAAGGTCGATAGGATATTCGAGCAAATCCTTGTTCCTCCGGAACAGCTCTCTCATCCAGCGCTTGGCTCTATTCCGCGCGACGGCATTCCCGACCTTCCTGGAGGCGACAACACCCACCCGGGAATACGTCAAGGCATTAGAGAGGCCGATGAGGTTGAAATACTTGCTCTTGTATCGGTAACCTTTTTTATAGAGGACTAAAAAATCTTTCTTCTTTCTGATCCGCTCTCGAGGAGCAAGGCTTTCCGCCATCAAACGGCAAGTCTTTTTCTGCCCTTCTGCCGCCGGCTCTTGATGACCTTCTGGCCGCCCTTGGTTTTCATCCGGACACGAAAACCGTGGGTCTTCTTTCGCTTTCTGACGTTGGGCTTGAACGTTGGCTTCATGGCTTCAGCTCACTTCAGGAGAATAATCTTAGACGAGCGCGCACCTTCTGTCAAGATGAAGTTGACTCCCAGGGGGGATTCGGCTATAATTTGAGCAATGGATTCATTCAAGATTGGCGATAGGATTATCTATCCCAATCAAGGCTTAGCCGTCATCGAAGGCATTCAGCAGGAGCACCTTTACGGGGAAGATTTCAATTTTTACCGAGTCAGGATCCTGTCCAACAAGACGCTCGTCCTGGTCCCGTCCGGAAATACCGAAGAGATGGGAATCCGCAAGCTGATGTCCGAGGACGCCGTCGAAGAGATCTTCCGGTACCTGAAGAAACACCAGGTGGATATCTCCGCGGACTGGAAGGGAAGGTACAAGGAGCATATCAACCTGATGCGCTCCGGGACGATCTTCGACATGGCCTGCGTCTTGAAAAGTCTTTATTATCTGAGCCTTACAAAGACCCTCTCGTTCCGAGAGAAAAAGATGCTGGAGAAGGTTAAAGAGTTGCTCATCGCCGAGATCTCCGAGGTCTCCGAACTCTCCCTGCGTGAGATTGATAAGAGGATCGCCCACATCCTAACCCTCTGCTTTAAGAGCCTCAAGCAGAACGTCGAGATCTGACCCCTCCGATGATAACCACGTCCATCCTGTTGTTTTTTGTATTTCTGCTTTTGAGCGCCTTTTTCTCCGCCTCCGAAACCGCCCTGCTGTCTTTGAACCCCTACACCCTCGAACTCCTGGAAAAGAAGGGCTCCCGGCGGGCCCGGCTGATCAAGCGGATGCTCTCCCGGATCGACCAGCTGCTCGCCACCATCCTCATCGGCAACACTCTCGTCAATATCGCGGCCGCCTCGGTGGCCACCCTCTTTTTTCTATCCCTTATGCCCGACGAACGGAACAAGGCTGCCCTGCTGGCGACACTGGCCACAACCCTGTTCATCCTGATATTCGGCGAGATCAATCCCAAGACCTTTGCCGCCTATTTCCCCCTGAAGGTCTCGAGACTCCTCATCCAGCCGGTCCGGCTGTTCGTCATCTTGTTCTACCCCTTCGTTAAGGCCTTCACCTTCATCCCCAGGCTTCTCTTCAAGCTCCCCCAGGACGAGGGCGGCCGGAAATCGAGCGCCCTGAACGAGGAGGAGATCAAGCTGCTCCTGACCAAGGGAGTCAAGGGAATGTCCTCGCTCCGCCGGCGGATGATCGGGGGAGTGCTGGACATCGGCGAGCGGCCCGTCAAGGAGATCATGGTCCCGCGGCCGGAGCTCCGGGCCGTCGAAATCAGCGCCCCGTTTTCCCAGGTCATGGAGGTAGTCCTTACCACCGAATACTCGCGCCTCCCGGTCTACCGGAGCCGGATGGACAACATCGAGGGCCTCATCCACACAAAGGATATTATTCCATATCTAATTGATAAAAAAGAGTTTAGTATTAAAGAGGTGCTGCGGCCTCCCTTTTTCGTGCCGGAGTCGGCCTCGATCGAAAAAGTCCTCTTCCAGATGCAGGACAACACAGTGCACCTGGCCTTCGTGGTCGACGAATTCGGCACGCTGGAGGGTATCGTCACTCTGGAGGACATCATCGAAGAGATCGTCGGCGAGATCCAGGACGAGTACGACGAGAAGGCCGAAGAGTGGTTCCAACCCCAGGGAAAAGATGCCTACCTCGTCAAGGGCAACGCTTCGATCAAGGAGCTCTGCCAGAGGTTACCTCTGGGCCTGCCCCAGACGGGCGAGTTCACCACCCTGGCCGGGTTTCTCCTCTATCGCTTCGGGAAGATTCCGCACGAAAAGGACGCCCTCGAGTTCGAGGGGAACCGGTTTCTCGTCGAAAAGATGAACAAGCGCCACATCAGCCTGGTCCGGATCACCCTTCACCCGGCGGACCTCGAGCAGCGGCCATGAAGATCGTTGCCTCGAATAAGAAGGCTTACTTCAATTACGAGATCATCGAGAGCCTGGAGGCGGGCATCGCGCTTCTCGGGAGCGAGGTCAAATCTATGCGCGAAGGCCGGGTCAGCCTCAAGGACAGCTACGCCGAAATCAGGAACGGCGAGGTCTTTCTCCTCCACATGAACATCAGTCCCTACGAGCAGGCCAACATCTTCAACCACGAACCGCTTCGGGAGAAGAAGCTCCTCCTCCACCGCCAGGAGATCAAGAGGCTGATCGGGAAGATCCGGGAAAAGGGCTACACCCTTATCCCGACCAAGGTGCTCTTTAACGAGAAGGGAAAGGTCAAGGTTGAGGTTTCCCTGGCCAAAGGGAAGAGAACCTACGAGAAAAAGCGGGCCATCAAGGAGCGTGACCTGGAGCGCGAGGTCCGGGCCGAACTCAAGAAGCGGCTGCGTTAGGAGAAGCTCTTCCCGAGCGCAGTTAACTTTAACCGGGAAATCGACCGGATCCCCAAGCCAGATCNNAACTCCTCGACGACCGGCCCCTGGTTGAGGCGCTCATGGAGCGATGCCTGGAATATGGGGTGGCTTATGGCCTGCCGCTCGAAACGCCGGCCTCCAACCTGGAGGCGCTGCTCCGCGCCCCCGCACAGCTCCCTTGACAGGAATTCGCAGGCGGTGATAATTACTTTCCCGAGTCGGAAGACTCTCCACGACCTCTTGAAGGAGCCTCTATCATGCTGCTGAAAATTTTCTTACTGTTTAGCCGGGTGGCGCTTTTTTCCTGGGGAGGCGGGCCCGCTTCGCTGGCCCTGATGCAGCGGGAGACGACCGCCGCCGGCTGGGTCAACTCAGCCGAATTCGCCGACGCCGTGGCCGCGGGAAATGCCCTCCCGGGACCGATCGCCCCCCAGGTCTCGGCTTTTGTCGGCTATAAGCTGGCCGGAATTCCGGGCGCTGTTGCCGCCGTCGCCGGCACCGTGCTTCCGACCACCATCCTGATGCTCCTGATGGTTGTCTATTTCTTCGGCGTCAAGGACAGCCCGGCAGTCAAGGCCATGCTTCAGGCCGTGCGGCCGGTCGTGGTCGGGCTCCTGCTCTGGACTGCCTATGATATGGCTTACAGCGTTTTTTCGGCTAAGAAACTCGGGTGGAGCGCCGCCGTCCTCGGCGGCTGGGACAAGGCGCTCATCGTCCTCGCCGCCTTTGCCGTGCTCACCCTGACCAAAATCAACCCCGCTCTAATCATCCTCGGCTCGGCCGCCCTCGGTTATCTTGTTTACCGCTAGGCTGAGAGGCTTGCTATTCGGCCGGCGATTGAGTTATCCTCTGCCCAAGAGGAGGGATTCATGAAACCTCAGGAAGCTTTTGTTTCAATCCTTGCGCTCGTCGTTTTCCTGGGCGTTTTGCCCGCTGCGATCCATCCACAGGAGCTTCAGCCGCAGCTCAATCTCGTGGGCGACTTTCTCGTCGACACCTCCCGGGTCACTGAATATGAAGCGGCCATCAAGGAGGTGCTGGCCAACCTGGAAAAGCACGGCTTTCCTTTTCCTCTCAATTCTTACAGCACGGACGACAACCACTACTACATTATCTATCCTCTAAAAAACTATGCTGACGCCGACCTGTGGCTCAAAGCCTGGGGAGAGTTGGGCCAGAAGATGGGGCCGGAAAACCTTCAGGCGCTGCACAGCCGAGTCGTTGCCGCGGAGATCGAACGCATCTATGAGTTCTGGGTTTACCGCCCGGATATATCATTTCTCCCGGAGAAAGAACGGCTGAAACCGGAAGAAATGGGCTATTACACCTGGGATTTCGTCTGGGTGATCCCGGGCAAAGAAGCGGAATTCGAGGCCATCAACAAGGAGTGGATCGCCCT
>DQHV01000147.1:0-2582 GCA_003524335.1 Candidatus Aminicenantota bacterium
GTCTTCATCGCCACCGGCGCCCACAAGTCCATGCGCTTGGGAGTCGAAGGCGAAGAGGCCGCCGGCGTCGTGCAGGGGACAGAGCTCCTCAAAGCCGTCAACCTGGGAGAGAAAGTCAAGCTCGGCGCCCGGGTCGGGGTCGTCGGAGGCGGAAACGCGGCCGTCGATGCGGCCCGCGTCGCCGTCCGGGACAAGAGCGTCAAACAGGTGACGATCCTCTACCGGCGGACGCGCCAAGAGATGCCCGCTTTCGAAGAGGAGATCGAAGCGGCCATCAAAGAGGGCGTGGACATCCATTACTTGGCTGCGCCTATCAAAGTCCTCTGCGAAAACGGCCGCGTCACGGGCGTCCGGTGCATCCGCATGCGGCTCGGGGAAGTCGATGCGAGCGGCCGGCGGAGCCCGGTCCCGATCGAAGGCTCCGAGTTCTCCCTGGAGCTGGAGACGCTTATCCCGGCCATCGGGGAGCGGACGGATAGCTCCATCTTCGCCGCTAAGGATAAGCTGGGCATCTCCCAGTGGGGAACGATTGAGGTCGACTCCTCCAACCTGGCGACGGGACGGACCGGCGTCTTCGCCGGCGGCGATGCAGTCACCGGACCGGGCACCGTCGTCGAAGCCATGGCCGCCGGAAAACTGGCCGCCCAGACGATCGAGAAATACCTGGAAGGCCAGAGCCTGGACAGAGAGTACACGCTCACCCGGCCATCCATTTATATCGAACCTGTGGAACTGACCGAGGAGGAGNNGGAGGAGCTGGCCCGGACGAAGCGTCCCAAGATGCCGCGGCTCACCCGTAGCGCCCGGAAGAAGAACTTCAAAGAAGTGGAGCTGGGGCTCAGCGAAACGGCGGCGGTCGCCGAGGCCAGGCGCTGCCTCCGCTGCGAGCTCGAGACCGAAGATGGCAAGAACGCCATCGGGAGGAAAACATGATCACCTTCAGGCTCAACGGCCTCGATGTCCAGGCCGAGGAAGGCTGGACGATCCTGGAAACAGCCAAGTTCTACGGCCTCGAGATCCCCACGCTCTGCTACAATGAAGGGCTGAGCTCCTACGGCGGCTGCCGGCTCTGCCTGGTCGAGATCGGGGTGGAGCCGAGGACAAAGCTCGTCTCCTCCTGCACCTATCCGGCCGAGGAGGGCCTGGTCGTTCACACCGATACCAAGCGTGTCGTCGAAGCGCGGCGGATGATGATCGAGCTGATGCTTTCGGTGGCCCCCTTTTCCAAGCAGATCCAGGACCTCGCCTCCAAGTTCGGCGTCACCCGGATGCGCTTCACGCCCCGCAACGAGGAGTGCATCCTCTGCGGCCTCTGCGTCCGGATGTGCGCCGAGCAGATGGACGGACGGGCCATCGGCTTCCAGAACCGGGGCAGCAAAAGGAAGATCTCGACCCCGTTCGACGTCCGCTCGGAGGAATGCCGACTCTGCGGAGGCTGCATGTACATCTGTCCGACTTGCCAGATGCGGTGTCAGGGCCCCGAGGCCGAGACGGCGGTCTGCAACGCCTGTCTGACCATGGAGCCGACCTGCCTGGATGCCTACGACGAGCTCCAGTGCTGGATGTATGACGCCGGGCGGTGCGGGACCTGCGTCCAGGAGACCCCGGCCGAAAAAGAACCGAGATGAGAAAGCGATGGAACCCATTGCTTCGAATAAAAACGCGAACCTGAGGAGGTAAACATGACGTATACGAGACTCAACCGAAGCGCGGCGACTTTGACCAAGAACAGGACAGAAGGATCGATCAGCCCGTTCAGCGGCATGTGCGTCACCTGTGTGGACGGCTGCATCGGCATGTGCGAGATCGGCAAATCGGCCTACCGGGGCGCGGAGGTCCTTTATCCGCAGCCGTTCGGCATCATCACCGCTGCCTCGGAAAAAGATTACCCCGTCGACCTCTCCCACTTCAGCATCATGGGGACGGCCGTCGGGGCCTACGGGGTCGAAGCGGACAGCGACAAGGCGACCTTCGAAAAGGTGAACATCGAGACCGCCGTCGGACGGGATAAAGGCATCAAGCTGCGGGTGCCCTTCGTCCTCGGCGGAATGGGTTCGACCAACGTCGCCAAGCAGAACTGGCCGGGCCTGGCCATCGGCGCGGCCATCTGCGGCGTCATCCTGACCGTCGGAGAAAATGTCTGCGCCATGGACGAGGATGCTGAGATCAAAAACGGCCGGATCGTGCGCTCGCCCGATATGGAGATGCGTGTCGGCCTTTTCCAGAAGTGGCAGGACGGCTATGGCACGGTCGTCGTCCAGGCCAATGTCGAGGACACTCGGCTGGGAGTCCAGGAGTACGCGATCAACAAGCTGGGCATCCAGGCGGTCGAGCTGAAGTGGGGACAGGGCGCCAAGGACATCGGCGGCGAGGTCAAGATCAAGAGCCTGGCCAAGGCTCAAGAGCTCAAGAGACGGGGGTATATCGTCCTCCCCGACCCCGAGGACCCCAGCGTCATCCAGGCCTTCGAGAAGGGAAGCTTCAAGGAATTCGAGCGCCATTCCCGTTTGGGCATGGTCGAAGAAGAGAGCTTCATGAGAAGGGTTGAAGAGCTCCGCAAGGCAGGCGCCAAGTACGTCTTC
>DQHV01000147.1:2683-20955 GCA_003524335.1 Candidatus Aminicenantota bacterium
GGCAAGACCATCGGCAAGCGCATCCAGGAAGGCCAGATCCCGGTCTATGTCGAGCGGTTCGGTTCAAGCGCCGAGGAGATCTTCGTCACGGCGCCCGACCTCAAACACAAATATGGGGAGCGATTTAATGAGCTCCCGACCGGGGCGATGGGGCTTTACTCCTATTTCAAGCGCCTGAGCCAGGGCGTTCGCCAGCTCATGGCCGGAAACCGGAAGTTTTCCCTCGGCTACATCACCCGCGACGACATCGCCGCTCTGACCATGGACGCCGCCAAGGTCAGCGGCATCTCCTTCATCCTGGACGTGGACAAAGAAGAAGTCGAGAAAATCCTCAAGAGCTAGCTTTCGGCTCGTCGATAGGCTTCCTCTCCCAAGCCCTCGCCTCTCTTTATAAAACGCATAGGTTGTGCTATAAATACGTCTGATTTGAAATGAACGTCGTCACGCTCGTCATCAGCCTGTTCGTCCTCCTCTTTGCGATCACTATCCACGAGGCCGCGCACGGTTGGGCAGCCTCAAAGTTCGGGGATGACACGGCGCGGAGCATGGGCCGGGTGACCCTCAACCCGATTGCCCATATTGATCCCTTCGGGACGATCCTTCTGCCGCTCCTTCTTGTCATAGTGAAGGCCCCCCCATTCGGCTGGGCCAAGCCCGTTCCGGTCAACCCGTTCAACCTGAGGAACCCGCGGAGGGACAACCTCTGGATCTCGGCTGCCGGGCCGATGGCGAATATCCTGGCCGCCGTTCTCTCCCTGCTGGCCATCATCCTGATCAAAGCCGCCAGTCCGGGTGTATCCGTCTTCCTCAGAAGCTTCCTTACGGGCCGGGGCGGACTGTCCCGCGGCTTCCATCCTTTAGAAGGGTTGGCCATCATCCTCTTCTACGGCGCCTTGGTGAATACTTACCTCGTTGTCTTCAACCTCATCCCCGTGCCGCCGCTGGACGGAAGCGGAGTACTGATGGGGCTCCTCTCTGAGGGGGCCGCCCAAAGGTACGAGCGGCTGCGGCCCTATGGATTCCTCATTGTCGTGGGCCTGATCTACCTTGGTGTTCTGAGCTTCATCATCCGACCCATCGAGATCATCATCTATACCCTTGTATTTCTCTGACCATGAGTGAACAGAAAAAGAAGACCGTTTTCAGCGGCATCCGGCCTACAGGTCCCGCCCACCTGGGCAACTACGCCGGCGCCATGCGCAACTGGGTCCTCCTCCAGGACAAGTACAAGTGCTTCTACTCGATCGTCACCTGGCACGCTCTGAGCTCGGAGTACCAGAACTCGAAAATCATCAAGGAGTACACTCTGGAGATGGCCATCGACCTGCTCAGCATCGGCCTGGACCCTGAAGAGTGCGTCCTCTTCGTGCAGTCGGATGTCAAGGAGCACGCCGAGCTCCATCTGCTGCTGTCGATGGTCACTCCCCTTCCCTGGGTGGAGCGCGTGCCCACCTTTAAAGACATGCAGAAAGAACTGGCCGACAGGGACATCAACACCTACGGCTATCTCGGCTATCCGGTCCTACAGACGGCCGACATCATCCTTTACAAGGCTGAGATCGTGCCGGTCGGTGAAGATCAGGCCGCCCATCTCGAGCTCGCCCGGGAGATCACGCGCCGCTTCAACCGTCTCTTCGGTCATATTTTTCCCGAGCCGCAGATCATGCTGACAGAAACGCCGCGGCTGGCCGGGACGGACGGCCGGAAGATGAGCAAATCATTCGGCAATGCCATCTACCTCAAGGACCGTCCCGAAGTCATTAAGGCCAAGATCGCGCCGATGGTGACCGATACCCGGCGCCAGCGCCGTTCCGACGCCGGCGAACCGAACGACTGCCCGGCCTTTACCCTGCACAACGCCTTCGTCGAAAAAGAGCGCCGGGAGGAACTGGCCCAGGCTTGCCGGACGGCCGGCATCGGCTGCCTGGACTGCAAAAAGGTGGTTATCGAAAGCCTGATCCACCTCTTCGAGCCCTACCGGGAGAAAAGGACTAAACTCGAAGGCAACCCCGACCTCGTCTGGGGAACCCTCGAACAGGGGAACGCCCGGGCCCGGAAGGCCGCGCAGAAAACCATGGCAGAGGTCAGGGCCGCCATCGGCATTTGATTAGAAATGAATGACGTCCCGCTGAGGGAAATGGAGACCTCGGAAAGCTACCAAGTCCGGCTGGAGGTCTTCGAGGGCCCTCTCGACCTCCTTCTTTTCCTGATCCGGAAGAAAAAGATCGACATCCACAACATCCCGATCGCCGTCATCACCAAGGAATACCTGGACTATCTCGGCCGGGAGGAGCAAATCAACCTCGACCGGGAAGCGGAGTTCGTGCTCATGGCGGCGCTGCTCATTCATATCAAATCACAGCTGCTCCTGCCCCGCGAACGGCCGCTCCTGGAGGGCGAAGACCCCCGCCGTTTCCTGGTCGACCAGCTCGTAGAGTTCCAGAAGATCAAGGCCGCCTGCTCCATCCTCAAGGAGCGGGAGGAAGAGCAGTTGTGCCTCTGGACGCGCGAAGTGCTCCCCCCTCTCCCCGAGTCCGGGGAGCCCGACCTGGTCGAGGTCTCTCTCTTCGACCTGGCCGAGACCTTCTTCGTCCTGATGAAGCGGAAAGAAGCGGAGAATTTCCGGGTCGTCCGCGGCAAAAACTATTCGGTTGAAGAAAAAATGAATGAGATTATCGCGGCGCTCGAAAAAGAGAGCGTCCTCGATTTCCTGGAATATTTTAACCGGCAGGAGACCCTGGAGGAGGCGGTCGTCTCCTTCTTTAGCCTCCTCGAACTCATCAAGGCCCGTCTGGTAATGGCCGTCCAGGAGCGGCTGTTCCAGACCATCAAGGTCTGGCTGCGCCGAGAATCCAAAGCGAGGCAATGACGATGGCACCCGCTCTGAAAGATATCATCGAATCCCTGATTTTCGTCTCCCTGGAGCCGCTTTCGCTCGAAAAAATCAAAGAGACGCTGAGTGACCATCCTCCGGCTGAGGTCGAGCAGACCCTCCAGGATCTCCTTCAGAGCGCCGCTTCCGCCGAACGCGGCATCACCATCATCCAGAGCGGCGGGGGATACGTCTTTATCACTCGACCCGAATTCGACCCCTGGGTGAGGCGGTTTCTCAAGATCGACCGCAAGAGCAAGCTGTCCTCGGCTTCCTTGGAAACGCTGTCTATCGTCGCCTACCATCAGCCCATCACCCTGTCCGAAATCTCGGCCCTGCGCAATGTCGACTCCTCGTATACGATCAAGACTCTGCTCGAAAAGAAGCTGGTCAAGATCACGGGACGGAAAAAGAGCCCGGGAAATCCCCTGATCTACCGGACGACCGAACGATTCCTGGCCTACTTTGGACTGAACAGTCTGGAGGAGCTTCCGACCGAGGAGGAGATCGCCAAGATCCTCGGGGAGGACAAGACGGTTGAGCAGGCACCTAAAACATAGGGCGGCCGGGCTTGCCTGTCTGGCGCTCTGCGCCGCCTCGCTGCTGACGCCGAGCTGTCAACAGCCGAAGGAGATCATCCCGACTCCCCCCGTCGACCGCCATTCGCCGCACGACTACGTCAGCCGCCGGGCCATGGTCGTAGCCGCTCATCCCCTGGCCGTCGAGGTCGGGCTGGAGATGCTGCGGAGAGGAGGGAACGCGGTCGATGGCGCCATCGCTACGGCAGCGGCCTTGAATGCGGCCGAGCCGTTCGCCTCGGGGATCGGGGGCGGCGGGTTCATGATCATCCATCTCGCCCGGGAAAAGCGGACCACCGTGATCAATTTCCGGGAGAAGGCGCCGCAACTCGCTTCGCCCCGCATGTTCAAGGACAAGGGCGAAGAAGAAAAGGAGTGGCGCACGTCCAGCGGTCTGGCCGTTGCGGTGCCGGGGGCCCTGGCCGGCTGGGATCTCGCCCTGCGCAAGTACGGGACGCGCACCTTGGCCGAGGCACTGGCCGGCGCCATCGCCATCGCCGAGCAGGGCTTCGCCGTGAGCTCCACTTTCAGCAGCATCAACAAGGACGAGTACGAGCGGCTGGTCAAGAACGTCCCCGAGGGCAGCACCTACCTGAACGAAGGGCTCCCCTACGAACCGGGAGACCGCTTCCGGAATCCCGACCTCGCCAGGACGCTGCGGCTGATCGCCGCCGGCGGAGTGAAGGAGTTCTACCGGGGCGAGATCGGCCGCAAGCTCGTGGCCGCGGTCCGGGCCAAAGGCGGGATCATGACCGCGGAGGACCTGGCGTCTTATAGCGCTGTCGAGCTTGAACCGCTTCAGGGAACATACAAGGATGTCACGATACTGACCGCGCCGCCGCCCGCCTCGGGAGGCCTTCACCTCATCCAGTTCCTGAATATGATCGAGCGCTGGCCGGTCCGGACATGGGGCCAGAATTCCGTTCCCTATGTCCATCATTTGAGCGAATCCCTGCGCTTCATTTTTGCCGACCGGGAGCGCTATCTCGGCGACCCGGAGTATGTCTCCGTTCCTGTCCATTGGCTTATCTCCAAGGATCATGCGGCCGCGGTCGCTTCCCGCATCCGCGGAAACCGCCCGCTCGAGAGCTACCCCTTTGGGGAGTATAAACACGAAGAGAAAGATGCCGCCAACACCACTCATCTCTGCGTCATTGACCGAGACGGCAACATCGTCGCCCTGACCCAGTCGATCAACGATTTCTTCGGGACTGGGATTGCGCCCGAGGGGACCGGCTTCCTCCTCAACGATCACATGGATGACTTCGCGGCCGACGCGGAATCGATCAATGCGCCGGGCCCGGGACGCCGCCCCGTGAGTTCCATGGGTCCGCTCATCCTGTTCAAAAGCGGAAAGCCCATCCTGGCTTTAGGGTCGCCCGGCGGTACGCGCATCTTCTCTTCCCTCGCCCAGATCGTCCTCAACGTGTTCGAGTTCGGGATGTCGCTCGACGCGGCTATCGAAGCGCCGCGCTTCTTCTCTTTTTCGAGCGGGGGAAAGCCCGGGCCGATCGCGGTCGAAGTCAGGTTTCCGGAGGAGGTCCTCACGACCCTTCGAGCGATGGGCCAGGAGGTGGAAGTCCGCGAGGCCTATGACAAGTATTTCGGCGGCGCTCAGGGAATTATGGTCCTGAGGGATAAGAAGATTATCCTTGGCGGCGCCGACTCCCGTCGCGACGGCGTCGGAGCCGGCCTATAAGGGGCTCGGATATGGGTTCGTCAGCACGCTCGTTTCCCCAGCGNNTCGAGAAACCGTGCCCGCTCAGTCGTCCACGGGCTTCCTCACCCATATCCTTCGCCCTGGGTAAAGAAAGAAGAAAAATGAAGAAAAACTGTGATGTCCTTGTCATCCTATTTTGGTTCTCGTTCGCGTTTTTAGCCATGCCTGGCAACGGGCAGGAGACCGTCGGAATCTTCGAGCAGCCGATGCTCATCACTTCCGCCGGGCAGAACGCAGAGGTCCAGATCGCCGCCGTCCTGGCCAGGCGAGCCGGGCTTAACTACACCCTCTCCAAGCAGGCCACAGGCGCGGAACTCGAGAACGTGAAAACCCTCGTCCTCGTCCTTGGGGCCAGCCTCAAAGGGCTCGGCGCCGCGGGTCTCGACATGGACAAGGAGAGAGACAGGGTCAGGGCGCTCATCACCGCCGCCCAAGAGACCCATGTTCCCCTTCTCTGCTTGCACCTGGGAGGAGAAAGCCGGCGCGGCCAGCAGACAGACGACCTGATCGCGGAAGTCCTCCCACTGGCCAAGATGGTCATGGTGGTCAAGTCCGGCAACGGCGATGGCTTTTTCACCAGACTCTGTCAGCCCAAGAACATCCCCCTGGTCGAAGTCGAGAAAATGGCCGACGCCCAGGTCCCATTACAAAAAGCCTTCAAGTGAAGATGTATGCCTGAGTGGCTGGTCTTTGTTTTTCTGGTGGCCGTGTTCGTGCTGCTGGCCATGGCCGCCAAGGTCCCTATCGGCCCCGCCCTCGCCCTCTCCGCCCTGGCCGGAGCCCTTTTCGCAGGAGAAGGACCCAGCCTGCGCCATCTCGTCGAAGGCGCCTTCGGGTATTTCGACACCATCCTGATCATCCTGACAGCCACCATCTTTATCAAAGTCCTGGAGGACGCCGGCATCCTGGACACCGTGACCGCTTTGCTGTTGAGGACATTCTATCGAAGCCGGGTTCTGCTCCTCCTGGCCGCCATGCTCATCCTGATGTTTCCCGGAATGCTGACCGGGTCGTCGACGGCCGCCATCCTTAGCTCCGGCCCGCTCATCGCGCCGGTGATGATGAAACTCGGGCTGCCGCGGCTCAAGACGGGTGCCTTGATCGTCATGGGCGGGATCCTGGGAATGATCGCCCCGCCCGTCAACATCCTGATCATGATCATGGGGGGCGGAGTCGACATGCCCTATGTCGGCGTCACCCTGCCGCTGCTCGTTCTCATCGTCCCGCTCGCCATTATCGTCCCGCTCGTGATCGGATACAGGGACCTGCGGGTGATCGGCCGGGAGGAGATGATGTCCATCCTGCCGCCCGCGCTCGGACCGGCCTATCGCCTCCGCCTGGCTGTTCCCTTCATTGTGCTGGTTGTCCTGATGCTCGCCCCCGGAGTGACCGCGGGTCGGATCCCCGATATCGGCATTCCGGCCGTGTTCCTCTGCGCCGCTCTGGTCGGGGTTTTCTGCGGCCGGCCGGTCAACTTCCTCAAGGCCACCCAGAAGGCGGTCGCGGAATCCCTGCCCGTTCTCTCCATTCTGGCCGGCGTGGGCATGTTCATCCAGGTCATGACCATGACAGGAGCCCGCGGCTGGATCGTCATGTCCATCCTCTCCCTCCCTTCCTTCCTGCTATACTTCGGGATCGCGGTGAGCCTGCCGGCCTTCGGCGGAGTCTCCACCTTCGGCTCGGCCTCCATCTTCGGCATCCCCTTCATGCTCGCCCTGATCAGCAAGAATGCCCTGTTCACCTCCTCCTCCCTGTCGGCCATCGCCAGCCTCGGCGACCTCGTCCCTCCCGCCGCCATCTCGGCGCGGTTCGCCGCCCAGGTTGTCGGCGAGCCCAATTTCTTCCGGGTCCTGCGCCACTGCTTTATCCCGGCTCTCCTCCAACTGGCCGCCGGGATCGGGATGTTGCTTCTGGCCCCGTTTTTGGATAAGTTGATTTGACGCTCATGATCCGAATCTTCTACCTTCTGATCGTCTTGTACCTGAGTCTCCATCTTTTCTGGCATCTCTTCCGCCAGAAAAATCCCTGGAGCCAGGCCGGGACCGCTCTGGTCCTGACGCTTTTTCTCCTCCGACTCTTCCTGATAAAATAACCGATGAACAGAATCAAGGCGTCCGAACTCTCGGCTGCTCTCTTCCTCATCCTGACTGGTATCCTCTGCTTCATTTCCGGCCGGAGTTTCCAGACCATGCATCGGCCGGAGCCGGTTTTTCCGAGCGCCGGCCTGACCGCTACACACCGGCTGAGCGACTATTTCCCTCCACTAAAAAATACACACGGAGATACGGAAGTGTACATTTTCCGGGGAACGGAAGAAGGAGGCAACCTCCTGGTCCTGGGCGGGACCCATCCCAATGAGCCGGCCGGCCTGGTCTCCTCCGTGCTCCTCATCGAGAATATCCGGGGGAAGCGGGGCAACGTCTTCATCGTCCCCCGCGCCAATGCCAGCGGCTTCACCCACAGCGACCCCCAGGAAGGGAACCCGCAGCGGTTCGCCGTCCCCACGCCGTCAGGACCGCGGCTGTTCCGGCTGGGCTCCCGCCTGACCAACCCGGTCGACCAGTGGCCCGACCCCGCGATTTACATCAACCCCGCCCGCCAGAAACTTTCGGGTAACGAAGTCCGGAACCTGAATCGATGCTATCCGGGGCGGGCCGATGGTTTTCTCACGGAAAAGATGGCCTTCGGTATCATGGAGCTCATCCGCCGGGAGCGGATCGACATCGGGATCGACCTCCATGAATCCGCGCCCGAATACCCGGTCATCAACGCGATCGTTTTCCATGAGAACAGCTCCGAGCTGGCCGCCCTGGCGCTCCTGGAGCTCCAGGCCGAGGGGTTCGACATCCGGCTGGAGGCCTCGCCGGTCAACCTCCACGGGCTAAGCCACCGGGAATGGGGCGACCACGCCGGGATCAAAGCCATCCTGCTCGAAACGCCCAACGCCTCCCACGGCCGTCTCAAAGGGAAGCCATCGTCTTCGCTGATCGTCGACGGGAAAGACAAGTTCTATGCCAAGGCTTCCCGGCTGGGCTGGCTGTTCGTCCCCTACGGTGAAGAAGGCATCCCTCTCGCCCTTCGGGTAGCCCGGCATCTGGCCGCACTCAAAGCCCTGCTCGGAGGCCTGGCCGAGCTCGAGCCGGAGAAGGCCGTCGAAGTCGAGGGAATGCCGCCTCCGGCCGAAGTTCAAAAAAAGGGCCTGGGCGCTTTCCTTCATCCCCCTCAAAAAAGCGGCTAAGTTGAGATATTTCCTATACTTAGGGTTGACAAACAGAGACCGTTTGAGTAGTATAATTCATTGCCTTTCCGCCGAGAAAAAATGGAAATCATCATCGCCGATAGTTCGGGCCTCTGCTATGGCGTCAAGCGGGCCCTGCAGCTGGCCCACCACGCCAGACGCCGCAGGAAAGGCCGGGTTTTGACGCTAGGTGAGCTCATCCATAACCCCATGGCTATCGCCGGCCTGGAAAAAAAGGGAATCCAGTCAGTCCGTAATCCGGGTTCGATCCGCGAAGGAACCGTCATCATCCGCTCGCACGGCGTTGCGCCGGCCGTCTACAGGACCCTGGCGAAAAAGCGAATCGAGGTCGTCGACGCCACCTGCCCCATCGTTAAGAAGATCCAGAGACTCGTCGAGAAACTCGCCACAGCGGGCGAAGAGATCATCATTGTCGGCGATCCCGGGCACCCCGAGATCAAGGGGCTCATCGGCTACAGTGGCGGCCGAGGACGCATCGTCGAGAACGAGGAGCAAGCCCGCCGCCTGCCTCCCAGGAAGAAGAGGTCCGCCCTGGCCCAATCGACCCAGGACCTGTCCCTCTTCGGCCGGGTCGTGGCCGCCCTCCTTGAACGGACGGAAGAGCTCGCCGTCTACAACACCATCTGCCGGTCCACCCAGACTCGGCAGAGGTCCACATCCGAGCTGGCCGCCCGCGTCGACACCCTGTTCATCCTCGGAGGCAAGAACAGCTCCAACACCAGCAAGCTGTACCAAATATCGAAACGGCTGCAGCCGAACACCCATTTCATCGAGAGCGCCCGCCAGATCACCCCTCGCCTGCTGAGAGGAGCGAAGAGAATCGGCATTTCCGGCGGAGCGTCGACTCCACCCGAGGCCATCGAGGAAGCCGTGGCCAGGATCAGGAATGGCTTCGAACATCAATCGCACAGGGAGAGCATCATCCAATGGCAGAGCTAAAGAAACAGGCGGACAGGGAGGAAAAAATCTCCTCCGAGGACTACGAACACCTTCTGGACAAGTACCAGTTCAGCGCCAAGGAGATTACGCCCGGCAAGATTATCAAGGGCAAAGTGATCAAGACGACAGCCACCGGCGTGCTCGTGGACATCGGGTTCAAGTCCGAGGGCGTCATCCCTATCGAAGACTTCGCCGACCTGGACATCAATAAACTGCGGCCCGGCGACGAGATCGAAACGATCCTCGAAAGGACGGACATCAAGGAAGGCTATCTCATCCTCTCCAAGAAGCGGGCCGACTCCCTGCGAGCCCTTGACCATCTGGAGAAAGCCTTCAACACTCAGGGCTTTGTGACCGGAAGAATCACCGAAAAAAGCAAGAACGGCTATACCGTCAACGTGGGTATCGACGCCTTCCTGCCCGACTCCCATGCCGACATCAAGATGGTCAGGGAACCCGACAAACTCCTCGGCCAGAGTTTCAAGTTCAAGGTTATCAAGTTCGACCCCAAGACCGAAAATGCCGTCCTCTCGCGAAAGCTCTTCCTTCAAGACGAACGGGAGAAGAAAAAGAGAAGGGTTTTCGGCCGGCTGGTCAAAGGGGAAAAGATCAAGGGCCAGGTCCGGTCCCTGACCAGTTTTGGCGCCTTCATCGACTTGGGGGGCGTAGAAGGGCTCCTCCATATCTCCGACATGTCGTGGGGGAAGATCGGCCATCCGTCCGAGATCTTAGAGACCGGCCAGGAAGTCGAGGTTGTCGTCCTCGGCTTCAACGAAAAGGACGAACGCATCTCCCTCGGCTACAAACAGCTTACCGAAAACCCCTGGAAGAACATCGGGGACAAGTATGCCGTCGGCCAGAAGATCAAGGGCAAGGTAGTCAGCCTGACCGATTTCGGCGCCTTCGTCGAACTCGAGAAGGGGGTCGAAGGGCTGGTCCATGTTTCGGACCTGTCCTGGTCCCGCAAGCTCATCCACCCCAAGAAGCTCCTCTCCATCGGTGAAGAAGTCCTCGTCTCCGTGCTCGACGTCAACGCGGAAACCAAGCGCATCTCGCTGGGCCTCAAGCAGGCCGCGCCGCACCCCCTCGAGCTGCTTCGTCAGAAATACAGCCCCGGCGCCCGGGTCAAGGGAAGGATCACCAACATCACCGACTTCGGGGCCTTCATGGAGGTCGAACCGGGTGTCGAGGGTCTCATCCACATCTCCGACATCTCCTGGGAGAAGATCAAACACGCCAAGGACAAGCTCGAGGTCGGCCAGGAGGCCGAGGCCGTGATCCTGAACATCGACGTGGAGAAGCAAAAGGTCTCCCTGGGTATCAAGCAGCTGGAGGGCGACATCTGGGAGGATTTTTTCAACCGTCAGAAGGTCGGTGACATGGTCAAGGTCCGGATCGTCCGGATCGCCGAATTCGGTGTCTTCGTCGAGATCACTCCCGGCATTGAGGGCGTCGTCTTCCTCTCTGAACTCGATGAAAGAAAGATCGACAACGCCGCCGAAGCCTTCTCGATCGGAGAGGAGAGGAATGCTAAGATTATCAAGTTGAACCCGCGGGAAAAAAAGATCTCCCTCAGCTTCCGTCTTGCCCAGCTCGAGATCCAGAAGCTCGATTACCAGAGGTACCTCAGCAGCCAGGACAACAGGCTCACTCTGGGCGACATCATGGGGGATCGATTCAAGAAAATCAGAGCCCCGAAAAAACAGGCCAAGGAAAAGGAGGGAAAAAATGATTAAGGCGGACCTGGTCAACAAGATCGCCAGCGAAATGGACATCCCCAAACAAGAGGCTGAAGAGGGTGTCAACCTTTTTTTCCATTCGATCAAAGAAGCCATCCTGCGGGGAGAGGAGATAGAGATCCGGGGCTTCGGGAGTTTCCGCTTCCGCAAGAGGACCTCGCGCTCAGGGCGGAACCCCCGGACCGGAGAACCGGTGAAGGTCCCTCCCAAGAAGGTGCTCTACTTCAAGCCCAGCAAGCTGCTCAAGGAGCTGATAAACTCCTGATGGAATACATCTCGGCCCCCTGGAGAGGCCCGTACGTACGACAAGTCTGCCGGATGAGGGGCTGCGTCCTCTGCCGCGCCCTCAAGGTGCGTGACGACCGCCGCGCCTACATCCTCTACCGGGGAAAATACAATTTCGTCCTCCTCAACAAGTTTCCCTACACTCCCGGCCATCTGATGATCGCTCCCTTCCGACACACGGCCTCATTCGACAGGGTGGGCAGAGAGGCCAGCGCAGAGATGGCCAGCCTCCTTCAGCTGAGCCTGAAGATCCTGAAGAAAAGCGTCCGTCCCCACGGTTTCAACGCCGGGATGAACCTCGGCCAGAGCGCCGGGGCTGGTGTCGTCCACCACTTCCATCTCCACGTCATCCCCCGCTGGCACGGCGATTCGAATTTTATGCCGCTGGTCAGCCAGACCCGGGTCCTGATCGAGGACCTCGACAGCACCTATGACCGGCTGCTGCCTTTTTTTCGAAAAGAAAGCCGGAGGCCGGGGAGAAAACAATGAATTTCGAATTGAATGAAGACCAGATCATGCTCCGGGATCTGGTCCGGGATTTCGCCCAAAAGGAGATCGCGCCGAAGATCGGCGCCTTCGAGGACAAGCACCTCTTCCCCCGGGAGATCCTCAACAAACTGGCGGGGATCGGAGTTCTGGGCATGACTGTCCCTGCCGAGCTCGGGGGCAGCCGGACCGACCATCTCTCCTTCATACTGGCCTTGGAAGAGCTGGCCCGGGTCTCGGCGACCGTCTGCGTCATCGTCAGCGTCCACGACTCGCTCTTCTGCGGCTCCATCCTGAAGTTCGGTTCGGACTTCCAGAAACAAAAGTATCTTCCGCCGGCCGCCCGAGGCGAGATCCTGGGCGCCTTTTCCCTGACCGAACCCGGGGCCGGCTCGGACGCCACCAGCCTGAAGACCAAGGCCGTGAGGTCGGGCGATGGATACATCCTCAACGGCACCAAGGCCTGGGTGACTACGGGGGGCGAGGCCGACGCCCTGATCGTCATTGCCCAGACGGGAGCCGAGACCGGGGCGCCAAAGCTCAGCGGTTTCATCGTAGAAAAGGGATTTCCCGGCTTCAGGGTAACCAAGATCGAGGAGAAGATGGGTCTCCACTCTTCCCCGACCGCCATGATCTCTCTCGAAGACTGCCGGGTGCCGGTCGACAACCGGCTCGGGGAAGAAGGCCGGGGCGCGGCCATCGCCCTGGCCGGACTCGACGCCAGCCGCATCGGTATCGCCGCCCAGGCTGTCGGTCTCTCCCAACAGGCTCTCGAGCTGGCCGTAGGCTACGCTCAACAGCGGGAGGCCTTCGGCAAGAAAATCGCCGAGTTCCAGGCGCTCCAGTTCATGATGGCCGATATCGCCACGCTCCTCGAGGCCGGTCGTCTCTTGACCTACCGGGCGGCCGACCTCTGCGACCGGGGACGGCCGTTCGGCAAAGAGGCGGCCATGGCCAAGCTCTTTACCTCCGAGGCGGCCAACAAGATCGCCTACCTGGCCCTGCAGATCCATGGCGGCTATGGCTATTCCAAAGAATATGCGATCGAGCGGATCTACCGGGACGCCCGCGTCCTTTCGATTTACGAGGGCACCTCGGAGATCCAACGGCTCGTCATCGCCCGTGAGCTGCTGAAAGAATCCTGAACTTCGAAGCCGATAGAAATTCCGGCTGTGTGTTTGAGGTGAGATCATGCTAAAGACGATGAGAAAGAACGTCAAGGCACTGGCGCCCACACTGTGGATCGTCATCGCCACCTTCATCATCTCCATCTTTGCTATTTGGGGGGGGGCCGGCCGGCTGGGCGAAAAAGGCCAGGAAGATACCATCGCCTTCATGGGCAGGGACCACATCACCATGGACTCTTACTACCAAGCCCTCCGCAACCGGCTGGAAGCCCTGCAGAAGGAGTTCCGCGGACTGAACAAGGGCTTCATCCAGCAGCTCAATATCCCCCAGCAGGTGCTCGAACAGATGATCCAGCAGAACCTGCTCGGCCAGAAGGCCCGTAATATGGGGATCACGGCCTCCAATCAAGAGCTCCGGGACCGCCTCGTCTCTCTCTTCCAGAGGGACGGCACATTCATCGGCTTCGACGAATACCGACGCATTCTGGAGTACAACCAGACGTCCACGTCTCAGTTCGAGAACGGACTCAAAGAGGAGATCATCCTCAACAAGCTGATCCAACTCCTCTCGGCCGGGATCACCGCCACTCCGGAAGAGCTCTGGGAGAATTACAGGAAGCAGAACGAAAGCGCCAAGATCGAATACCTGCTGCTCGAGGAGAGCAAGGTCCCCTATGACCAGACCTTGGCGGCAGGCGACCTCCAGGCCTATTACGAAAAGAATAAGGCGAAGTATGCCCTGCCCGAAAGGAGACAGGGGTATTATATCTTCCTGCGGACCGAGGACTTCAAGAAAGAGGCTCCGGTGAACGACGGCGACATCGAGAAGTACTACAAAGACAACCTCGACCAGTTCAAAGAGCCCGAAAAAAACAAGGTCAGCAGGGTTTTCATCTCCGCCGCGGGAAAGGATAAGGCCGCGCTCCAGAAGGACGCCCAGGCTATCTTGGACCGTCTAACAGGGGGAAGCGATTTCGCCCAGATAGCCCAAACTTTTTCCCAGGATGAGAAAGCCAAGGAAGGCGGTGATTGGGGCTTCGACGACTGGCGCCGTCTCTCCTCCAAGGAGAGGGAAGAGATCGAAAAGCTCACCGCCGGCCAGGTGTCGGGCCTCGTCGAAACGGCCGACGGTTTCTCCATCCTCAAGGTCACCGAAAAGGAACCGGAAAAAACGCAGGCCCTGGAGGAGGTCAGGGAGCGCATCAAGACGACATTGGAGGACCAAAAGGCCAGGGAACTGGCGGCGCAGAGGATCGCCCAGATCGAGAAGACCGCTCGCCGGGAGAGGAGCCTGGATGTAGCCGCTCAAAAAATGGGTCTGAAAGTCAAAAGCACCGGTCTGCTTAAACAGGGCCAGGCCCTGGAGGAGTTCGATCCGGCCGGGTCGGTCAGCCAAGCGCTCTTCGGGCTCAAGGAGAGGCAAATCTCCTCTCCGATCTACGCGTTCGCTGGGACCGGGATCGCCGAACTGGAGAAGGTCGAAGCTCCGAGACCGGCGACATTCGAGGAGGTGGGCCAGGACGTCGAGAAGGACGTTAGGGCCGGTAAACAGAAGGAGATTACGCTCCTCAAGATCCGGGAGGCCCTACCCCAAGTCGAGGGCAAGAACTGGGAAGAAGTGGCTTCCAAGGTGGGACTCGAATTTAAATCGGTGGCCGAACACAAGAAAGAACAATACCTGGGCGTCATCGGAGAAAGCCCGGAGATCGACCGCTTGGCTTTTTCACTTCCCCTCAACCAAACCAGCGAGCCCGTCGAGTTCGCCACCGGATACGCCCTGGTTCGAGTCTTGGAGAGAAAGGAAGCCAGCCGCGAGGAATTCGATAAGAACAGACAGACCGAACTGACAAATTTCCTGGAGGCCAAAAAGAACAGATTCCTCCAGGCTTACGTCGATAAACTGCGGGGAGAAAGGGACGTCAAGATCAATTACAACCTGTTCATGCAGGTTAACAACGATATCCTCTCGCGGTTCGATGGCCAGGAGTAGCCACTTTTCCCCCTTAAACCCGTCCCGCAGGGTCATCATCCTGGCCGACGGAAGGGTCACTGTCCAGGACGGCTCGTTCTGTCCCTAGGCTCCGATCAGCTCCAAAAAAAGCGCCTTGACACGGACCTCGAGGGCCTTCCTGAAACCCTCGATGCTCTTGCTGAAATCATCTGATAAGTGGGGGAGGATGTCCATCGGAGCCCCGACATTGACCTTGATTGTTCCTGGCGTCACCCAGAGTTTATGCGTGCCGAACATGGCCAGAGGCGTCACCGGAACGACGATTCCATCTTCCTTATAGAGGACATAGGCCAGGATCGCCGGTCCCCTCTTGAAGGCGTTGATGTAGGGGTGGGGAGCGTCGGGATGGACGCGTCCGCGGCCCTGCAGGGCGACGATGGCCCGTCCCTTCCTCAGGTAGTCCTCGCACAGCTTCATAGCTTCGCGTTTGCTGGATTCCAGGGCGACGGGAATGGTCCCCACGCTGGTGACGTTCCCGGAGACAAAATCGATAAGCCGCGTTTTGAGGGGCCTGAGCATCGAATTGAGCATCGGCCCCAGTTCCTTGAAATGCCGCCGGAGGTGTTTCTGGGCCAGGCCGTCCAAGCTCTCCCTAGTGAAGATCAGTTTGTTGGCGGTGAAGAAGATCATCCGGGGCCTGATCCGGAGCAGGACGGCGACGTCTTTAAAGGAGCCGCAGTGATTGCCGATAAGGATGTTGGGCCCTGCCTTGACGAGGTTGTCCGCTCCCCGGACTTCGATCTTCTTGCCAAGAAGGAGGAAACCTAACCATCGCTGCAACCTGGGTTCGATGCGTCTTAAAGCTCGTTCGAAATCTTCCATCAGCGGCTCACAGCGTCGCTATTTTAGCAAAACCGGCGGACAAAAGGAATCAGCCCATGAGGTTTGACCCCGGTGTCCGGCCGTGGTATATCCAAGGCATGAACCGGGAGGACACGATGATCACCTTGATCAGAAACGGCACCCTCTTTGGTCCGGACCCTCAAGGGGAGAAGGACATCCTGATCGCAGGCGGCAAGATCGTGGCCATAGGCGAGCCGGGCAGAGTCAAGATCGGGGGCCCGGCAGTCGAACTCCTGGACGCCTCGGGAAAGGCCATCGTGCCGGGCCTCATCGACCCCCACGTCCACATCCTGGGCGGAGGGGGTGAAGGCGGCCCGGCGACGCGGGCGCCCGAGATCCGGATTGAAGAGATCATCGCGTCCGGCGTAACCACGGTCATCGGCTGCCTGGGAACGGACGGGGTTACGCGTCACCTGGAATCGCTCCTGGCCAAGGCCCGGGCGCTGGAGGCCGAAGGGATCACAACTTTTATCTTTTCCGGCTCCTACGAGATCCCCCCGAAGACCATCACCGGCAGCATCCGCTCCGACCTCGTCCTCATCGACAAGGTCATCGGGGCCGGAGAGATCGCCATCTCCGACCACCGGTCCTCCCAGCCGACATTTGCGGAGATCGCCCGGCTGGCGGCCGATTGCCGGGTGGGCGGGATGCTCGGGGGAAAGGCCGGCGTCCTCCATCTCCATCTCGGGGACGGTCCCAGGCGTCTGGATCTGCTCTTCAGTCTTGCCGCCGAGACCGAGATCCCGTCGAGCCAGGTGATCCCGACCCACGTAAATCGGAACCCCGAGCTCTTCGAGGAATCGGTCCGCTGGGCCCTGGCAGGCGGTCACATCGACATCACGGTCGGGCCGGAACCGGAACCGGGAAATCCGGAGGTGAGCGCAGAAAGAGCCATCGCCATATGCATCGAGCGCCGGGTCCCGCTGGAGCGCCTGACCGTGAGCTCGGACAGCAACGGGAGCCTGCCCTTCTTTGACCGCGCCGGAAAGCTGGTCAGGCTGACCATCGCCACTCAGCAGGACCTGCTCAGGACCTTCCAGTCTCTTCTGCGCCGGCGGGCGATCGGTGTGGAAGACGCAGCGAGACTCTTCTCAGCCAACGCCGCTGCCTTCTATAAACTTCCGGCCAAGGGAGAGATCCGGCCTGGGAACGATGCCGATTTGGCCATCTTCGACAGTGGCTGGGAACTGCGCGATGTCTTCGCGCGCGGCCGTCGTCTGATGGCCGACGGCATGGTCACTGCCCGGGGCACGTTCAGCCCGGCCGGCAAAGATTGATCATGGCGAAATCCAAGATCCCGTCCCTCGGCGTCGCTGTCCTCCCGCTCATCGCCATGGGGGTTCTCCTCGGCGTCGGGTATGGAATCTACAAGATCCGGCCCCAGGTGCTGCTTGTGGCCGCGGCCTTCCTGACCGGATGCCTCGGCGTCCTGCTCAAATTCCGCTGGGAGGACATGCAGAAGGGCATCGTCGAGAGCATCGCCAAAGCCATGCCGGCCATTTTGATCATGCTCACGGTGGGTGTCCTCATCGGCTCCTGGATGGCCAGCGGCACGATCCCGATGATCATCTACTACGGCCTCAAGCTCATCTCGCCAAAATTCTTCCTGGTCACGGCCTGCCTCGTCTGCAGCATCACGGCGCTGGCCACGGGGACATCCTGGGGGACGATCGGCACCGTGGGCGTCGCCTTTATCGGGATCGCCATGGGACTGGGGATGCCTCTTGGGCTCGCCGCGGGCGCCATCGTAGCCGGTGCCTATTTCGGGGATAAGATGTCGCCCTTTTCGGACATCCCCAACCTGGCCGCGGTGACGGTGGGGGCCAACCTCTTCGACCACATCAAGCACATGATGTGGTCGGCCGTTCCGGGCTGGCTGCTGAGCCTGGCGGTCTATTTCGTGGTCGGGCTCAAGTATGANNGCCAAGAAGCCGACAATACCGGGAATGCTCCTTTCGTCGCTCGCGGCCGCTTTTCTGGCCGTCATCTTCCAGAAGGAGTCGATCGTCCGGATCGCCCAGGCCGTGAACTCCGGCTATCCCGCAGCGACAGGCGTCGAGGCCGTGGACAGGCTCCTGACGCGCGGCGGCCTGATGAGCATGATGGAGACCCAGCTCGTGGCCTTCACTGCCTTCAGCTTCGGCGGCATCATGCAGAAGACGGGGCTGCTGGCCGTCGTCCTGAGCCGGATAATGAGAGTGGCCAGGAAGGTCGGCAGCCTGGTTGGGGTGACAATCGGTTCCTGCGTCGTTACGGCGCTCGTCACGGGGAGCTCTTATCTTTCGGTTATCATCCCGGGAGAGCTGCTCGGGCCGGCCTTCAGAGACAGAAGATTGGCGGCCAAAAACCTTTCGCGGATCATCGATGAGTGCGGCGGCGTCATCGTACCGCTCATCCCCTGGAGCATGGCCGG
>DQHV01000263.1:0-143 GCA_003524335.1 Candidatus Aminicenantota bacterium
TCTATTATGATGCCCTGGCCGCGGCCTGCTATCGGGGCGAAGATTATACAAAAGCCCAGGAAGTCTATGAAAGGATCATCTCCTTGACAACGGGAAGGCTGCTCTGGGGAGACATCTCTGCCCGGGCCTTCTATTGGCTGGGA
>DQHV01000263.1:236-6311 GCA_003524335.1 Candidatus Aminicenantota bacterium
CAGATCCAGCACTCCTCGAGCTCGTCACACCTAGCGCAAGACCCATCCGGTGTCGAAAAGTTGTCCATTCGCAGCGCCGCATAATTCTCCATCGTTCGAGGGTAGATCTCTTCATGATTTTCGATGAATGTATCGATGTCGCCGAAACAGTACTTTTGGGCTTCCCGGATCTTCCTGGATCCATTGAAATACTGAGGGAACAGGAAGCAGCCCCAGAGCGTTCCGTCAGCCGCCAGAGCCATCTTGTTTCGGCCGGCCGGACAGCAATAGATGGCCTTCTCCAATTGTTCACCCAGATCGGCCCACGGGACGTCCGTTATTTTTTTGTAGCGGGATTGGAAATATTTCCGGACCAGAGCCATCTCTTTTTTCTGCCGCAGAAGGGAGGAAGGCGTCCAGGGCCGTCTATGGCCGAAGCCGACGCTGAACTTGCGAACGCCCATCTGATCAATCAGCTCAATCGATCGAGAGAGAGAACCGATGGTCTCCGAGGTGAACACGCTGTTGGTCTCCAGGGAGATTCGCGGTCTCACCAGGATCTTCGGGATGACTGACACGAGAAAACCAAAGCTTCCCTTTCTTCTGGAGATATCTTGAGCCAAGCCGTCAAAGCTTAAGAGGACAGAAAACTCGTGATCCTCTAGAAAATCCAAAATCTCATCGTTCAAGAGGCTGCCGTTCGTGGTGAGGGAGTAATGCGCTTTGATGCCTCGTTTTTTTGACAATCTTTCTATCCGCTCGACAGTCCGCCTGATTTCCTCAAAGGCCAGAAGGGGCTCTCCGCCGTAAAAATCAATAAAGCACTCCCGGGCAAAGAAGGGCTGGAAAAAGCGGACGGCCCTGGTCAGGACAGCGGAATCCAGCCGCTGCTTCCCTTTTTTTTGATAGCAATACGCGCAATTGAAATTGCACTGATCCGTGAGTATGATCGTAAGACTGGATAGCTCCATCTTCTTATCTACAGAGCTGCGTCCGAGAAGATGAGGCTCTTAAAAATCAATGAATCGCGGAGACTTCTCCTACTTCGCAGCGCGTGACAAAGGGGTACGCCGGATTTCGGGTTTCCGGAAGAGACGGGGGTCAGCCTTTGAAAAAGGCATTGGCGAGATTCTCGGTACGCCGCCTGTACAGGGGTAACCCTTGGCCAAAGGCATGGGCGAGATTCTGGACACCGCGCCACAGGGATAACCCTTGGCCTGGCGGGAATAGAGAGTTTTAACGATCGTATGAAATGCTCTTCTGGAATCCTCCAACTTTCCCTGCTGAGATTTTGGGACGTGGGCATCGCCTAGAAATTTGCCGATTGTTTCAAATAAACGGGGAAAATCAGGCACAAGATACTTATCCATTTTGTCCCTCCCTTGTATGAGTTTAATCTGATCATCATGATTTATCATCATCGCGACAAAGTCAAGCAAAAAATTTCCTCATCCGCACCGATTCGCTCACCCTCACCATTTTTTCTTGAACTCGGCTGCCGATCTGGGATATCGTCGTCCCGCAGGGCAAAGAAACCGGCCCGAACGGCCTCTGCCTCTAAGGAGTTCAAATGAAAAAAATTGCCATTATCGGATCCGGGATCGGCGGCCTGACCGCCGGAAACCTCCTCGCCGATAAAGGACACAAAGTTACCATCTTCGAAGCCCACAGCTCGCCCGGCGGCTATACGGCCGGCTTCAGGCGCAACGGTTTCTACTTCGAGAGCGGCACCCTCTCTTTCGAATCCTCGGACCTCGTCTTCCCGGTCATGAAAGAGATCGGTGTATTCGACAAAGTGGAGTTCGTGCGCCAGAAAACCGGACTTATCACGGGAGAGATGAACGGCGTCTGTGCCAGCTTCGAGGATGTCAAGCGGCTCGTGCGCGATGCCTACCCCGCCGAAAAGGAGAACCTCGACCGCTATTTTGGCGTGGCCGACAAAATGATCCGGTCCATGTACGCTGTCGTCCGGCCCAGGGGATTGGGGGCCTACCTGGCCTATCCGTTTAACCTGGCGCGGTTCGTCGCGCTTTATCGGAAGTACTCCCGTACAACAATAACGGATTTTTCGGCCCGCTGCTTCGGCCCGGACTCTGCGCTCTATCGGTTCTTCAAGGACATGGGCTACCCCGACATGTCGGCCGCGCTCATCGGCCCGGCGTTTGCTTCCTTTTTCGATGACTACTGGACGGTCAAGGGCGGGATGCAGAGCTGGACGGACGCGCTGGCGGACAACTTCCGCTCCCTGGGCGGTGATTTGAAGCTCAGCTCGCGGGTTGACAAGATCATTACTAAAGACGGGGCCGCCGTCGGTGTCGAATCCCGCGGCGAATTCCACCCGGCCGATGGGGTCATCTCCGCTGCCGATTACAAGAAGACGTTCCTGGGGTGGCTCGATGACCGGTCTCTTGTGCCCGGTGACCTACGGGAAAAGATCGCCAAGGCCGGGGTCTCAGAGGGAATTGTGACGGTCTACCTGGGCCTCAACATGCCTCCCGCGGAACTCGGGAATTGGTTGAAGGCGCCTCACGTCAGCTTCCACGACAACCTGGCTGACGTCGACGTTCGCCTGGCCGGGAACGATCCGGAGTTTTTCCGCAAGGTTTCGATCGGCCTCTATTCGCCGTCGCTCCACGACCCGAAGCTTGCTCCGGAGGGCAAGTCGGGGCTCATGATCCAGGCCATTTCGCCCTACCACTGGATGGACAACTGGGCCGGCGCGGACAAGCTGAAATACCGGGAGCTCAAGGAAAGGGTCAAGCAAACCCTGATCTCCAAAGCCTCGGCCGTGATTCCGGGTTTAGCCGGCCGCATCGAATTCTCCGACCTGGCCACCCCCCGCACCTACGAACGCTACACGGGGAATACCGACGGCGCCACCTCCGCCTGGAGCTGGAACCCAAAGAACAAATTCTATAAAAGTATCATGAGCATCCGCATCGACACCCCTGTCCGTAATCTGCTCATCGGTTCCTGCTGGTCCTGCCAGATCGGCGGGGTGCCGAGTGCCGTCAGCGCCGCCCGCAAGTGCGCGCAGAAGATCGGGTAGACGGAGAAAATCGGCGGCCTTTAGCCTATTTCTCTTATCGACCTCACCGAAATAGACGCTCGGGCGCACTGCTTTAAGAGAGGCGAGGGACGAAACTTCCGCATCGACCGGATGCTCGAAGTCAGGCCGGTGGAATAGACGCCGGATTCCATTTCTTCAGGCGTGAGAATTTTCCCCATTCCCGTCGTCTTTATTATATATGAAGGCCGAGCTGCTGCGGCGGTTGCAATGTGATGCGCAATGATGTATATACGTATGTATGGAAAGACCAAAAATGAAAAGGGTTAATATCATCATAGACAGCGATCTTTATGATAAGGCCAGGGCGATAGCTTTTCTCAGACGGGCCAGTATATCGGAGATCATCCGGAAAGCGCTCCGGGAGTGGATGGAAAAGAACCTCGACAAGAAAGCAGAAATCTTGCTTTCAGAAACAGATGAGAGAAGGCTGGTCAGGATTCTTGAAACGGATGAATTCGTCCCGGCATCAAAAGTCAAGAAGTTGCTTGGATTATGATTGTCACTTACAGCAAGACCGCTCTCCGCTATCTTCAGAAACTCGACAGGAAGACAAAGCAGAGGGTTTTTGAAGCGATCAACTGCCTTCCCGGCAAGGGAGACATCACAAAGATGAAGGGCCAAAAAATCCAGAATATCTTTAGGCTCCGCCTAGGCTCATACAGAGTCATATTCCTGATGGAAAAAGAGCTCATCAAGGTATTGGACATAGCTCCGAGGGGCAAAGCATACAAATAATCCGGGCGTTCAGGGCCGCGATTACTACAGGATGAAATCTCCTAATTATTGGTCCCCCAAATTATTCGCGTTTTTCTTCAACCCCAAGAAGTTCTCGTTGTGTGGCCGGTCAACCATGTAGGCCTTGATTTCTTCCCAGGACCAGGGCGCGAATTCGTGGCCGTCGACGCCGACGTCGAGCGACTTCCCGAGGGCCGGGAGCCGACCGTGGCTGTGCCCGAAGAGATGCCATGAATCATAATGGCTCTTGTTCCAGACCCTCAGGCAATAATGACAAAGGACGATCGCATAGCCCTCGACAACGATATCCATGAGATCCGCAATATGGAGGAAGCGGCCGGCGAATTTCTTTTCATATTTCTTATCATGTCCGCCCCTGATCAGGATAATATCGCCATTCAGCCGGTCAAGGATAGGGTCCCAGTCTCCCCAGGCAAAATCTCCCAGATGATAGACGAGGTCTCCCTGTCCAACCCTGGCGTTCCACTTGGCGATTAGCGCTTCGTTCATCTCTGACGCCGACGCAAATGGGCGTTGGCAAAAATGGATGATATTGGCATGATTGAAGTGCGAGTCGGCCGTAAAATAGATATTCTTCATAGCGTAATCCTCCTCAGAGAACGGGAGGCGATATCAATGAGCACGCCGTTGAGCAGCGCAGGGTCACTTCCTGGACCGACGGCGACTCCAACGCTGTTCCCGACGCTGAAGGTGAATTCGCCCTTCATCACCGAGACCGCCTCATGGCTATGTCCATGGATAGTCAGCCAGGGATCGTTGTTGCGGATGAACTCGGCAATGGACCGGCTGCCGATGTGGACGCGGCCCTCGGTCCCGATCCCCATCCCGAAATCGAAGAACCCGNNAGGATTCCGTGAAGGTCCGAAAGGGCGGCAATCAACATTTTCAGGCGCGTTTAAGGGTGCTTATACAAAGCTGATCTTGAGAATAATAACGTTTGGAGACCGGACTGTCAAAGAAGTGGGATTTCTAAGATCACAAATTGTGATCCTAAAGATTCCTTGGCGTTATAAGAAGAGACGATCTCGCTCAGGTGATTTGCTCAAGGTCATTTGCTTTAGTGTAATATATTTGTTACAATTGTAACAATTATTATATTGAGGTTTAACATGGTATTTCACAAAAGCATCCTGGATGTCATGAATTCAAAAACCAAACTTAAGATCATTGGCTTTATGTTAAGGCATGAGGCTCTTATGAGCGAGCGAGAAATTGCGGCCGTCTCAGGCGTCTCTCATATGAGCGTGAACAGGATCATGCGCGAGCTGGCCGAGATGAACTTTGTCCATATCCTTAGGGCTGGAAGATCAAATCTCTGTAGAGTTAACAGGAATAGCTATGTTTTCCATATTCTATCGGACAAATATCTGACCTTAATGGATTTCAAGGCTCCCCTCGAAGACCTGAAGAACACAATTCTCGGAAACCTTCCCCTATCCTTGGTTGTCAAAGTTTTATTATTCGGCTCGATTGCCTCAAATGCCGAAAAGTATAACAGTGATATCGATCTTTTTATTCAGGTCAAAGATAAGGGCGATAAGCGGCAAGTCGAACCGGCAACCGAAAAGCTTGCCACTCTGTGTCTTGAGAGATTCGGAAATGTATTATCTCCATATCTCCTTACCAAAGAAGAATTGAAAGCAAGAACCGGTCTGAAGCTAATCTCCAACATTAAGGAAGGGATCATTCTTTATCCACCCGAAAACACTCATGAATCCTAAGATTAAAACCCAGGATGTCTCGCGAAATCTATATACAAACTATCTTAAAAGGTCTGATGAGTGCTTCACAGCGGCTAAAGAAAGTCTCGCCAAGGGCGATTGGAACGCAGCTGCCATAGGCGCGATCCATTCCGGCATCTCGGCAGGCGATGCCCTTTGCATTTACTTCTTGGGCAAGCGTCACGCCGGACCAAATCACCGCGATGCCGTTGTGCTTTTAGACATAATCAAGAGCGGAAATATACTTGAAATTTTCCTTCTTCTGGCCCCAAGTTTTCCGGTTAGTGTCCCCCGAATTTACGGCGTCGATTTCGGCTTGGCCGCCGGTGCCGCTTTTTTCGCCGGCGCCACCTCCTCCACCACGAGCGTCTTCCGCGGGATCCGCTCCTTGCTCATCGCCGCCTCGTAGGCGAACACGGCCATGATGACGGCGTTCTTCATCAGGTCCTCGGCTGACAACGTGTCGTAGAAATCAAGGTTGGTGTGGCCCGCGGTCCCGGCGATCCGGTCCTGGATGAACTGGAACCCGGGCAGGCCGACCGCGTCGAA
>DQHV01000158.1:0-157 GCA_003524335.1 Candidatus Aminicenantota bacterium
GCTCCAACTGCACCGATTTCCAGGCCGGGCGGGCCGGCATCCGGTTCCGGCGGGAGCCCAAGGCCAAGCCGGAATTCGCCCACACGCTCAACGGCTCAGGGCTCGCCGTTGGGAGGACGGTGAGTGCCATTCTGGAAAATTATCAGCAGCAAGACGG
>DQHV01000158.1:190-9039 GCA_003524335.1 Candidatus Aminicenantota bacterium
GTCTGGAAAAAATCACCTCTGCCTGACGGTCTCCGGCGTCCGATTTTCTTGTTGCTTCCTGGACGGCCCAACACTATACTTTCTGCTTGAACCAGACAGCCAAACTCATATGAACGCACTGAGCGCCGAATCATTGCGAGAAATAAAGCGACTAAGGAATCGGGAGGAGAAGATGAGAAATCCATTGCCTGTCATACTTAGAATCACNNCTCGCCAAGTTCGTGACGGATCCGCGCTTCACCAATCCCTGGGTGGCCTACGTACCCGACTCGAAGACGGTGGTCTCTCCCTCGGAGTATTTAAAGCACGCAGTGGGCGCGCCGGGTGAGCTTTCGAAGGTCGCGACTATCCACGGCTACTTTCGCGAGCTGGCCCGCACCTCGCCCCGGGTGAAGGTCGAGACCATCGGGCGGTCGGACGAAGGCCGGGAAATCCTGCTCGTAATTGT
The DNA here is from genome assembly GCA_003524335.1 of Candidatus Aminicenantota bacterium. Taxonomy (GTDB): domain Bacteria; phylum Acidobacteriota; class Aminicenantia; order Aminicenantales; family UBA8522; genus UBA8522. Next base: position 639 of record DQHV01000158.1, read on the forward strand.
CTCCGCTGATGAGGCCATCCGAGACCTGGAGAAGCTCAAAGCGGCCTCGGCGGCGCTCGCCGACCCTCGGATAACTAGCCTCGAGAAGGCTGAGGCCGTCATCGCGACTTCGAAACCGTTCTATTTCCTCAATGCCGGGCTGCACTCGTCCGAGACCGGAAGCCCCGAGATGGTTATGGAATTGGCCTACCGGCTGGCCGTTTCCGAACAGCCGATGGTCCAAAACATCCGCCGGAATGTGGTCGTCCTCATCAACCCGGTTTCAGAGCCCGACGGCCGGGACCGTTTCGTGGAGTGGTTCTACCGTTATCTCAAGGGCAAGACTGACTATGAGAACCTGCCGCCCATTTCACCGCCGTACTGGGGCCAATATGTCTATCACGACAACAACCGCGACACCCATCAGGCCGCGCTCGAAACAACCCGGGCCGTGCGCCGGGCGTTCTTCGAATATCACCCGGTCGCCATCCATGACCTTCACGAGTCGATCGCGCTTCTCCTGACCTGGAACGGTACCGGTCCCTTCAATCCCAACCTCGAGCCGATCGTCATCAGCGAGCTGTTCGATATGGCCTTCTCCGAGGTGAGAACGCTGACGGCGATGGGGATGCCGGGAGTCTGGACCTGGGCATTTGGCGAGGGATTCGGCCACCACTACATGGAATCTGTGGCGACCAACCATAACGCCATCGGCCGCGGCTACGAGACTTTCGGGAACGCCACGGCGGAAACGGTTGAGCGGGAAGTTGGTGAGTGGCGTCCTCAAGGCCGGCCTGTCACCAGCCGCGAGTGGTACCGTCCCCTGCCGCCGCCGAAGCGCTTCAAATGGTCGCTGCGGGACAACGTCAACTACATGCAAACCGGCTGTCTGGCCATCCTCAACTACACGGCGCTTCACAGCCAGGACTTGCTGCGCGACTTCTACCGGAAAAGCTTCGAATCTTGGCAAAAGGGGGTCAAAGAAAAGCCGAGGGCATTTGTCATCCCGTCGGAACAAGGCGACCGTCGCCGTGTCGCCCAGATGGTCAACCTTCTCCTCGGACAAAGGATCGAGGTCGGACGGATGACGCAGGCGTTTGCCGTCAAGGAAGGAGAGTTCCCCGCGGGGACGTTCGTCGTCCGCCTGGACCAGCCCTATCGCAACTATGCCCTGGACTTGCTGGCACCCCAGAAATTTCCAAAAGACTCTGAGTTTCAGCCCTACGATGATATCTCCTGGGCGCTTCCGGTTCATTTCGGTCTGACGGCCACCCCCATCGAAGACGAACATATCATGAAGGCGCCCCTTGACCCGCTGAAAGAGGACGTGAAGGTGACCGGCCGGGTGTCCGGGACAGGCCCTGTGTTCGTCCTCAAGGATACGGGACAGGAGGCAGTGCTGGCGGCGCGGGCGAAGCTGGACGGGTTCAAGGTCGAGATCGCGGAGAAGCCCTTCAAGGTCGGCGAGTTCGAATACCCGGCCGGCTCCTGGGTGTTGGCGGCTCAGGAAGGCTTGGCCGCCGAGCTCGGGGAAGTCGCCGCCGAACTCGGCCTCGACTTCGAGAGCGCCAAGTCCCTTCCCGATGTCTCCCGGCACGAATCACAACTTCCGCGGATTGCGCTCTGGCATCCCTGGGCAGACACGCAGATGGTCGGCTGGGTCCGGCTGGTGTTCGATCGCCAGGAACTCCCATATACCATCCTTCGGGATGACGACATCCGGGCAGGAAGCCTGAGGGATAGGTTTGATGTGATCATCCATGGCGATACCGAAGAGGACTTGAAAGGCCAAATCCACGGCCTCGACCGCAAGTTCTCCCCCCTGGCCTATACGAAAACGGTCCAGTTCCCGAGTCATGGCTTTCCCGCCGCCTCGGGCGACATCACAGGCGGCATCGGCTGGTCCGGCATGGCCAACCTCCAGCTCTTTGTCGAGGATGGTGGAACGCTGATCACGCTGGGCAACGGGTCAGCGCTCGCGTTGGACGGGGGAATAGTGACTCGCGTCCGCCGGGCTCGTNNCGGAGCATCCCGTTTCATATGGCTACGGCACGAGGACCTCTATTTTCCGGAGCGGCTGCCCGGTATATTCAGTCCGCCGAGTGGACCGGGGGTTGATCGTGCTGCAGTGGGGAAGCCGTCCGCCGAAGGAAGAGCGCGACGATGAGGATAGGGGAGAGCCTGAAGTCAAGGATGACAAAGCCAAGCCCCCTCCGCTTCTCGTGAGCGGCGGGATCAAGGGTGAGGACATACTCGAGGGCCGTCCGGCCATCATGGATATCCCCGTAGGCCGCGGCCGGGTGTTGGCTTATAACTTCAACCCTGTCTATCGCGAACTCAACCACTCGGACTATCGGTTGCTGTGGAACGCGCTGCTGAATTGGGAGTCGTTGGGCGCAGGAGCAGCTGCAACACTGCCGAAGAACTAGCCAATATCAGGGGCTGCGCAATCCCTCCTGCTGAACCGGCTGCGGNNTGGCCGAGTGGTTGAAGGCGGCGGTCTTGAAAACCGCTTTCCGGTCTCCGGAACGGGGGTTCGAATCCCTCTCCCTCCGCCACGCGTTTCTCAGAAAGCCGCCTATTGACAACCCTGCGTATCAAGTTCTATCATCCCTGACGATGGGACGAGTTAATACCGCGGCGCGACTCCCATTCAGCGATCGATCACGCAATTAAGTTTCTTATCCCCGTTTATCTGAAAAATGAATTTCCCATCGCCAACCGGAAGGAGGCCATATGAGCACTAAAAAACCTCAGGTTCCCACACAGACTATGACTTCTTCCCCTGAAACCTTTGGTTTCGTAGGGCCCTATCGTTTGCTGGAAAAAATCGGCGAGGGCGGCATGGGCGAAGTCTGGGTCGCCGAACAGCAAAAGCCCATCCACCGCCGCGTAGCCTTGAAGCTAATCAAGGCGGGCATGGATACCAAGCAGGTCATCGCCCGTTTCGAATCCGAGAGGCAGGCCCTGGCCATGATGGAGCACCCCGCTATCGCCAAGGTGTTCGAAGCCGGCGAAACCGAGCATGGCCGGCCCTACTTCGTCATGGAATATGTCCGCGGCATCCCTATCACTGAGCACTGCGATCAAAACCGCCTGACGACCCAGGAGCGCCTGGAACTTTTCAGGCACATCTGTGAAGGGGTCCAACACGCCCACCAGAAGGCGGTCATCCACCGCGACCTCAAGCCCTCAAATATCCTGGTCGCCATCCAGGACGGGAAAGCCGTGCCCAAGATCATCGACTTCGGGGTGGCCAAGGCTACAGCGCAAAGCCTCACCGAGAGGACGATGTACACTGAGCTCGGGGTGTTGATCGGAACCCCGGAGTACATGAGCCCCGAGCAGGCGGAGATGTCCGGCCAGAACATCGACACTCGGACGGATGTCTATTCGCTGGGCGCCATCTTATACGAGCTCCTGGTTGGCGCCCTTCCCTTTGATCCCAAAGAGTTGAGGCGCGCCGGCTTCGACGAGATCCGCCGGAAAATCAGGGAGGAGGACCCGCCGAAGCCGAGCACCAAGCTGAGCACGATGGGGGAAGCGTCGACCATGGAGGCGCAGAAGCGGCGGACAGAGCCGACTGCACTTATCCGGCAGGTCAGAGGCGATCTTGATTGGATCACGATGAAAGCGCTCGAGAAGGACCGCACCAGGCGCTATGGATCGCCTTCAGAACTGGCCGCAGACATCGATCGGTTTTTGCACCATCAGCCCATCATCGCCCGCCCGCCCAGCACCTTGTACAAAACCAGGAAATTCGTCCGCCGTCACAGGGTCGGGGTCGGCGTGGCCTCCGCAATGGCAACTCTTCTGGTCGCATTTTCCGTGACGACGGCCATCCAGGCCCGCCGCATCGCCCGCGAGCGGGACAGGGCGAACCAGGAAGCCGAGGCGGCGCGTCAGGTTTCGGATTTCCTGACCGGGTTGTTTAAGGTCTCCGATCCGAGCGAAGCCCGGGGCAACAGCGTTACGGCACGGGAAATCCTCGACCAGGGAGCGGACAAGATCGCCCGCGAACTCCAGGGGCAGCCCGTCGTCCAGGGCAAGCTCATGAATACGATGGGGTTTGTGTACATGAACCTCGGCCTGTTTGAGCCTGCCCAGAAGCTCCTGGAAACAGCGCTGGACATCCGCATCAAAGCCCTTGGCCAGGATCACCCGGATTTGGCGACGACCCTGTCCAACCTTGGCACCGTCCTGTGGTACAAGGGCGATTTCGCGAAGGCGAAGCCTCTCCACGAGCAAGCCTTGACGATCCGGGAGAAGCGGCTCGGTCCGGACAGTGAGGAGGTGGCCACCAGCCTTCATAACTTGGGCACTCTCAGTTGGAGCCAGGGGAATTATGATGAGGCCCGTCGCCTCCTAGAACGTGCCTTGGAGATTCGGGAGAAGATCCTCGGCCCCGAACACGCCGACGTCGCGAGCACGCTCAACTCCCTGGGGGGGATCGCCTACAGGGAGGGCGATCTAAAGAAGGCCGGGGTGATCTGGGAGCAGACGCTGGCGATCCGGGAAAAAGCTCTGGGCCCGGACCATCCCTGGCTGGCCCAGACGCTCAACAACCTGGCTATCGTCCATACCTACACAGGGGATCCCAAAGGCGCGGTGCCGCTGCTCGAGCGCGTGATCCAAATCCAGGAAAAGGTGCTGGGCCCCAAGCACTCGGACCTCGCCTCGGGCCTCATGAACCTGGGCGATGCCATTAATGGAAGCGGCGACCCTTCCAAGGCTAAACCCTACTATGCCCGCGCCGTTTCCATCATGGAAACTGCCAGCCCGGGCAACCCGGAACTCGCCCGTTTTCTCGATCGATTGGCCTACGCCCTTCTCAAAGAGAAAGACTTGAAGGGTGCCCGAGGACTCTTTGAACGCTCGCTGGCCCTGCGGCAAAAAGCCCTCGGTCCGAAGCATCCTGAGGTAGCCGAAAGCCTCGGCGGGCTGGCAGATTGCGCCTCTCAGGGCGGCCGTCTCCGAGAGGCGGAAGGCCTCTATGAGCGGGCTTTGGCTATCGCCCGAAAGCCGGACGGGAACTATTATCCCTCGGGCTACGATGTGCTCAAGGGTTTCGCGGTACTCCTGCGGGCCACCGATAGGGACGCCCGGGCCGCCGAGATCGAATCCATTGTCCGTTCCATGGAAATAAACCGTTAGTCCCTCAGTCTGGCTCTTATCCAAAACGAAGGCACCTTCTGCTCCCTCAAGATAACCTTGGCGATCCCGGCTATCTCCGCATTTTCAATGGGGAGAAAACGTGTTAGAATACCTTCGCCACAAAGGCGCGGAGAGGTGCTGGAGTGGTCGATCAGGAACGCCTGCTAAGCGTTTGTCCTGGTTTACGCCGGGACCGTGGGTTCGAATCCCACCCTCTCCGCCACTCACCAAGACATCTCGTTTCCGTTCCGCCGACGTACTTCCGATCGCCCAGGCGTGATGCTTGCCGTCTCAGTTTGTGAATTCCTGCCTAAAATAGGGCTTGTCTAATCTTTCCCCTATTGGATAAGATAACGTCCGTGAATCGTCCGCGCCAATGCGAGGATCGTTCTTAAGCTCTGACCGGAGGAGGGAAAAGATCATGAAAAGAATCCTGGGCTTAGGCTTGGTTATCCTGGGAATACTCGGGCTTCTCGCGAGTTGCCAGAAAAAAGTGGAGGGCGACACCTATGCCTCCGTGGTTCAGGCCTTCGTCGACCCTCCGGCCGAGTATCGGAGCGCCCCGCTTTGGGTCTGGAACGACCGGGTAACCAAGGAGCAGGTCGAAATCCAGCTGGCAGATTTCAAAGCCCACGGTATCGGCGGTGTCTTTATCCATCCCCGCCCCGGGCTGATCACGCCCTATCTCTCTGAAGAATGGCTGGACCTTTGCCGCCATGCCGTCGAGGTCGGAAAAGGGCTCGGGATGAAGGTCTGGATCTATGACGAGAATTCCTATCCTTCCGGCTTCGCCGGAGGACACGTCCCGGCCGAAATGCCTGAATCGATCGGGAAGGGCCTGCGGTTGACGAAGTCCACGGCCATTCCGGCCGGTTTTAGGGAGAAGCCGCTCCTAGTGCTCAGAAAAATCGAGGCCGGGTTTGAGGACATAACCAAAAAAGCCATCCAGCCCGGATCTCCGGCGGCGCTCGGAAAAGGAGACTATTATATTTTCGATGTTCAGAAGGCGACCCATGAAGCTTGGTACGGCGGCTACACCTATGTCGACCTCATGGACCGCGCCGTAACTGAAAAATTCCTGGACGTCACCTTGAATGCTTACAAGCGGGCGATCGGGAACGAATTCGGCCTGACCGTGCCGGGAAGTTTTCAGGACGAGGCCCATATCGGCCCCGTGATGGGTCTTCACATCATAAACTTCACGCCTTCAATTTTCGATGTTTTTCAAAATAAATGGGGCTACGACTTGCGGCTCCATCTGCCCTCTCTCTTCGAAGAGGCCGGCGACTGGCGGACGGTTCGGCACAATTTCTATGCGACGACACTGGAGCTGTTCATCGAGAACTGGGCGAAGCCTTACTATGATTATTGCGCCGCCAATAACCTCCGGTTGACCGGCCACTACTTGGAACACGAGTGGCCCGGCCCGAACTATGCCTCCGATTACATGGCGATGCTTGCCCACTCCCATATGCCGGGGATCGACTGCCTGATGAACCAGTGGCAGACAGGTCCCCATGACCAGTTTGGGAATGCCCGTCCGCCCAAGGAGATCCGGAGCGTCGCCAACCAGCTTGGCCGCCCCCGCACCATGTCCGAAACCTATGGCGCCGGAGGCTGGGACTTGAGGTTCGTCGATCAGAAGAGGATCGCCGACTGGGAGTTCGCACTGGGCGTCAATTTCATCAACCAGCATCTCTCCTATGTGACCATCATGGGCGCCCGCAAGCGGGACCATCCGCAGTCGTTCTCCTACCATGAGCCCTGGTGGCATGCATACAGAGTCATGGGTGACTATTTGGGACGGCTTTCGGTCATCACGAGCAAGGGCGATCAGGTCAACCGGTTTCTCGTTTTGGAGCCGACTACGACCGGCTGGATGCACTATGCTCCGGGACCTCAGCCGGAGAAGCTAAGAGCCCTCGGCGACGGGTTCACCGGCTTCATCAACAGGCTGGAGGCCGCCCAGGTCGAGTACGACTTGGGGAGTGAAGATATCCTCCGGAATCACGGCCGGGCCGAAAATCAGAAAATGGTTGTCGGAGAACGGAGCTACGATGTCGTCGTCCTGCCCGCAGAAGTTGAAAACCTGAACGAACCGACAGTAGAGCTGCTGACCCGTTATCTCGAAGCGGGAGGCAGGGTGTTATGCTTGTCCGAAGGCGTCCGTTTTGTCGACGGCAAGGCCTCCGACCGGCCGGCCCAGCTGGCCGCTTCTCATCCCTCTAATTGGCTTNNACCAGACCATGTTCTTCCACCAGCGGCGTGCACTTGCAGACGCCGAGCTCGTGTTTTTGGCTAACGTCAGCCCGCATCAGGCCATGGGAGGCCAATTCGTATCGAAGGGGAAATCGGCCGAGATTTGGGATGCCTTCACCGGGAAGATTTCCTCCTATCCCAGTGAGCCGCTCAAAGGCTATGCTGCGGTGAGATTCAGCCTTCCGCCCGGCGGCAGCGCTTTGTTTTGTCTGCGGCCGAAAAAGGCCGGCCGGGTAGAAGAAAATAAATTTAAATGGGGAGAGCTCGTTCCAGACAGCGAACTCGCCATCCGGGCCGATTCTCCCAACGTCCTGACCCTCGACCACTGTGACATCCGGATTGNNCGGATTGTAAACAAGGTGGAGAAAGACCTCTATTTCTATGAGGCCCAGCGGAAGATATTTCAACATCATGGCCGGGATCGCAATCCTTGGGACAACGCCGTGCAGTACAAGACGAACATCCTCGACTTGGACAAATTCGCTCCGGACACGGGTTTCGAGGCGGGCTATTGGTTCGAGGTCGGGGCGGGAGTCGACCCGTCTTCGTTCAAGCTCGTGGTCGAACGCCCTTATCTATATCAGGTCTCTATCAACGGACAGAAGGTCGAACCGATCAGCGGGCAATGGTGGCTGGACAGGGCCTTTGGAGTTTTCGAGATTGGCGGAATTTGCCGGGCCGGACAGAACAGGATCACGCTCCAGGCGTCTCCATTTACTATCCACACTGAGCTCGAACCGCTTTATGTCTTGGGGGACTTCGGCCTGGAAAGCGCGGAGAAGGGCTTCCGGATTGTTCCCGCGGCCGTTCTGGCGCTCGGCCCCTGGTCGGAGCAGGGGAGGCCGTTTAGCGCTGCTGGGGTGAGCTATTCCAAGTCCTTTACGCTGAGTGCGCCCGATCCTGGGAAAGAGCGAATCATGGTCAGGCTCGGAGAATGGCTCGGATCGGTGGCCGAAGTCAAAGTTGGTGGCAAGAGCGCCGGCTTCATCTTCAGGGCGCCCTTCGAACT
>DQHV01000306.1 GCA_003524335.1 Candidatus Aminicenantota bacterium
TAGACCCGAGCATAAGCCCGATGTGTTAAGATTTTATTAAGAATCGGTAAAAAATGAATGAATTCGGCATTCCGGCAATGCCCCTGAATGGAGGCCATAGCCCTGCCGAGCCGCTTGCCGGATGGGCTCGTTTGTGGTATTCAAGACAGTCGGATAAGGAGATTCGGCAGCCGCAGGATAAGGCAGTGGCCCGCAGGATCAGGAGTGAAGGAGACGCGAGATGAGTTTTATCTTCAATGCCGATGAGATCTTCGAGATGGCCCTCCAGATCGAGCTAAACGGAGAGAAGTTCTACCGGGACTCTGCCGGCAAGGTCAAGGATTCAGAAGCCCAAGACCTTCTGGCCAGACTGGCGGACATGGAAGTGGAACACCAGAGAATTTTCCGCGGAATGAAATCGGCCTTGACGGCGGCCGATAGGAAGGCCATGACCTTTGACCCGAACAACGAGGCCGGCCTATATCTCGCCTCGCTCGCCAACACCAAGGTATTTTTCGAGAAAGACATCGAGACGTCCAAGCTCGAGGGGATTTTCAAGTCCGCTTTGACCGCGGAGAAAGATTCGATCGCTTTCTACCTGGGGATGAAAGACCTGGTGCCAATGGGCAGCGGCAAAGATAAAATCGAAGACATCATTAAAGAGGAGATGCGGCACATCCGGATCCTGGGCGAGAGGCTGTCCGCACTGAATAAATAGCTCAGGCGAGCTTCCGCGCCTCCATATAAAACCGCTTCTCCGAGGCCTCGCCCATGGAGAACGTCTTTCGGGGCAGGGCACCGTCCAGAATGACAGTCTTGAAGAGCTCGCTCTTATCCATGGCCGGAAGGTAAAAGCCCGCACAGCCGCTTCCGGTCCCCAGCCGGACGACCGGCTCGGTCCCATGGACATAGTCGATCTCCCGGGCCCCTTTTTCTCCCATGAAGGTGTCCAAAAAGTTCTGGAGCGTTCCAATCGGCAGGTTGGAGTCCGGCTCGAAGACCTCGATGGCGCCGAACCCGGCGGACGTGACCAGGCCAATCCGGTGCGGGCTCCCCTTCTGCCGGTCGACCATCGCCAGAACCTCCTCCGGGCTTTGGCACTCGGCATAGCGGAAGCGCCCCCGATAGTATCTTTCCATGTCCCCGATCAGGTTCCTCCCGGGAGCCAGGTCGAAGAGCAGGCGGTGGATGGGCTCGAAGATGAGGGCCTGTTCATGGAGGTTGACGAGCTCAACCAGCGCCTGGCGGAGGGGCGATCGCAGGACGGCATTATTATCCTTAGTCATCTCTTTGGTCTTCTCCCAGATGGTCTTGGCGGTGGCCAGGGAATGGTTCCCGTCTCCCATGGCATAGAGCAGGACCGGAGTCCCCGGCTTGAGTCCGTATTTGACGGCAAAGGCCTCAGGATCAGCGAGTGACCGGAGACTGCTGATAACGCCTTTCTCCAGGCCCACGTCATCCACGCTGTAGCCACTGACTCTTCCCGATCCCATCATCAGCTCGAAATCATAGAGTCTTTTGAGGCTCGCTTTTGGGGCCGTGAGCGGGCCCATGACGATGTTCTCTGGGTCGTCGATGAGGACCATGATATGGGGAATCTCTAGAGGCGCCCCTTCCCTGATCTTGACCCGGGGCGGTATCCGCGAGAGGATCGTACCTTCCGTCGCCCGGATAAGGCTTTTGGACCCCTTCTTGAAATCGTAGTGCTCGAGGTCCAGACACACCATCAGGCCATTTCGGATGCCAGAGCCGGTCTGGCGCTCCACATAGACAAAGCCTGAAGCTTCGGTCAAGATTTTGTTCTGCAGATAGAGCTGCATGTGTTCCCGGATACGGGCGATCCGGTCGTCGGCCTGGGCTTCCCCCAGATAGACCTCGGGATATATGAGGTTCAGGGTCGAGGGCGCCACGCCGACGAATTCCTTGACCCTATTCCAATATTCGGGCTCAGAGGTAAACTGGTCGCAGGCAATCACAGCCCATTTGGAAAGGTCGGTGCCGGGAATGGGAAGCAGAATATCCGGTACGCCGAGGGCCAGGGATTCGTGGACTCTCATCATGGCGGCCCTAGCGCTTTTTCTTGGCCCTGCGTGACCCGAGAATCCCCCCTTGGAGGAAGAGCCCAGCCCCGAGCACGAACCCAAAGTTGTACCAGGAGCCGCTGTTGTGAACTTCATAGATGTCGATGCTCTTGCTAAAAAGGGAAATGATGAACGTGATCGGGGAGATGAGTCCATGCCACAACCCGAGCCAGAATCCCGCGGTCTTTCCCTCCTGATCGGGCATCTTTTCGACGCTGTTGGGCCCTGGGGCGCAGCTCGAAAAGGCTAAGAGCAGCAGAAGAACGCAGCCAAGCCAAGCCAGTTTTTTCATTTGGACTCCTCTTAAGTTCAACCGATCACCCGGCCCAAGGTCCAGAGCGCGATCAGGACGACCAGCGAACCGGCGAAGGCCCAGCCGCGCTCGGCGGACACGCTTTTTTCGGACCGCGTGCCGAGAGCGTATCCCAAGGTTACCATGATAGCCGCGGCCACTGCAGCCAGGCTGCCGCCAACCAGGATATGTCGGAGGACCCTGGCTGTCCCTCCGCGCACCCAAGGATCGTACCGGGCGACATAGGTGATCAGGACGGCGAAGGAAGCGTAGCTTCCGTAGGCAGTGACGATCCCGGATAGGACGGTTTTCCAACCGGGTTTCTGTCCCCTCTTTATCCAGGCCGAGGCCGCAAAGTCAAAGACCAGGCCGAGGAATGCTATCCCCATAAGATGACACCAGTAGGGCGCCGCATTGGCCAGCTTGAATAAGGCGGCCGTGGCGCCGATCACGGTCGAAGAACCGGGCCGGTTTATGAGGCCGCGGGAAAGGCCGAGAACAAAGAAGGCGAAGGCGGAAAGCCAGACCGAGGCAAGGGGCACGTCTTGGGAGTAAAGGAACTCACCGGCGAACACTTCGCTGAACCCCCACAGGGATCCGATCAGCAAAAGAAACCCCCACGTTTTCAAATCTTTCATGCTCCCCTCATTTCCTCCGGATCCGGAGATCAATCCTCCGAGGCTCTTTCGGAACGCCTTCCAGAGCTCGGACCATTCCCGAGACCGTCTCCTCGAGAAAGCGCTGAACAAAAGGGTTTAAGGGGACGTCCCGGCCATCACAAATCAGGATCGTTTCCGGTTTACGTTTAGGACGGCTTTGACGGTTCTGCGTCATTTCCGCAGCCTCCTCTCTCTCCGGGCGAGTCGGCATCTCCCGGCTTTCCGGAATCCTATACCATAGGAAGTGCCTGAAGTCAAAGCGCCGCCGATCCGATGGATACCGTCCCGCCGGGAGTCTACTTCGCAAAAGATTTCCGGCGCATAATCTTGTATGATAAGTCCGAAAAGGACCGTCCGAGGCCGACCGTGCAGATTTTCGGAGGAGACTTCGCCGAAGGCCGTCGTATTTTCAGCTCCAAAGGGACGAATGTCGAATACACAGTCGAAAAATGCAGGACCGGGTTCAAGGTTACGGGGAAGGCGCGGGGCCGGCTGGGACGGATCGAGGTGTTCCGCGGGACCGCCCCGCGGGAGTTCCTGCTCAATAACTGGCAGTCCTGGGGACCCCTCCAGAAAATGCGGCCGGGTGAAGGTCATCAGGGCATAGAAGAAGTCATGCACACATACAGCCCATATGTGTTCACCCCGATCCCGGACGTATTCAAGAAGGGCCCGGTGAGCGATTATTTTTGCGCCTGGCCGGGATGTTTGGTGGGATTCCTCAGCTCCCGGGTCGCGCACCCCTTCTTCGAAATCGAGGGGGACGAACTTGTTGGCTGCCTGGAATATTTCGACACCGTGTTTGACAAACCGATTCCGCTCGAGCCTCTCATCATCCTCATGAATGGCTCTGGGTGGACCCCATCCGGCAGCCCCTCACCGGCCGGTCCGGAGAGTCCCGTGGAGGAACTCCTTGAAGAATATGCCGATCTGGCCGCCGCCGAAAACGCCGTCCGGATTCCGGCCCGGAATCCAGTGGGCTGGTCGAGCTGGTACCAATATTTCTCGAACCTGCAGTGGGAGGATGTCGAAAAAAACCTGCGCCTTGCCCGGGAGGGTTTTCCTTTCGATGTCTTCCAGGTCGACGATGGATTCGAAAAGGACATCGGCGATTGGCTGACGACTAAGGACGGCTTCCGTCCGCTGCCGGACCTGGCCCGGCTCATCACCCGCCACCGTTGTGTTGCCTTTTTGCCATGTCACCTTAAGAGGACACAAGCCGCCTCCTCCAGGTTATCCTAAATCGTTGAAAACGATGGGAGATCACATAAAAAAGAGGCGGATGGACCTTAAACTCACCCAAAGAGAGGTTGCTGAAAAGCTAAGCGTTGACAAAACTACCATCCAGTTTTGGGAAAATAATCGGGCAAAGCCGTCGCTTTCTCTAATCCCCAAGATCATTGGGTTTTTGGGCTATAATCCATTTGAAACCCTCTCGAACAGCTTGAGAGAACAGATCAAAGCCTTCAGACAAGTTCACGGTCTGAGCCAGAAAAGATTAGCCAAATTACTGAGGATTGATCCAACCACTGTAGGCAGCTGGGAGAGAGGGGAAAACCGCCCAACTAAAAGGAACCTGGATAATCTACTCTCATTCCTTTCTTCTCATCCCTCTTCCTCTACAAGGCCTGAAGAATGATCGGATAGATAATAGAGAATCTAACTTTTAAGCAGAAGGAATTTGTCGAGATCCTGCCCGTGATCATTTCGCCCATAGAAGAATGCCCTATAGCGAGGCGGTGGAGGCTTGCGGCACTTACTATGAACACGAACTATCCGAGAGTATTGACGAGCCCCTCTGGTTGGTAGATTTTCCGGAAGAGAACAGAGAATTTTATGATCGTGAAAATCCAGAAAAGCCAAGAATTCTTTTGGATATGGATTTGATCTACCCAGAAGGCTATGGAGAGGCTCTCTCAGGTGGGGAAAGAGAGTATCAATATGAAAAAATAAAGAGAAGAATTGAGCAAAAAGGAATAGATCTAAAGACTTACGAGATCTACCTCCAATTTGCTGAAAAGCGTCTATTTCCTTCGGCAGGGTTCGGAATAGGGATTGAGAGACCAACCCGCTACATCTGTGGCATTCAGCAGATTGCCGAAACACGGCTGTTTGCCAAACTCCCGGGCATTTTGGGTCTGTGATTTAGCACTTCTGATACGCGCCTCGTTTTCGAAACAGGTTATACTGAAAAGGCAAGGGGTCGAAAAGAGTTGGAGTCGTGCAAAAATTCCGTTTCACCGTCCACCAGATTATCCGCGTCTTAGAACAAATATTTGGCATTTGTGGAACAATCAGGTATTCTAATTAAGTAAGTTTTCCATACAATGATAATCCAGCTAAAAAAGCCAATATCACCGAAGGAGATTCTTGCACGGCAACTCCAAGAAAGAGTGACTTAGGAATTTAAACATGAAAATACTTTTGGTTTACCCGAAATATCCAGACACGTTTTGGAGTTTTAAATATGCCCTGAAATTCATCTCAAAAAAAGCATCTTTCCCGCCTCTGGGTTTATTAACCGTAGCTTCACTACTTCCCGAAGAATGGGAGAAAAAGCTTATTGATATGAACGTCTCTGCTTTAACCGAGAAATACCTTGAATGGGCTGACTATGTACTTATCAGCGCTATGGTGGTTCAGAAAAGGTCAGCCATTGAAGTTATTAGAAGATGCAAGAAATTGGGAATCAAAGTTGTTGCAGGCGGCCCTCTTTTTACCATGGGATATGAGGAATTTGAGGGCGTGGACCATTTTGTTCTTAACGAAGCTGAGAGTACGCTTCCCCCTTTTCTAGATGACCTAAAAAATGGATGCGGCCGGCACATTTATACGTCCAAAGAGTGGCCTGATATAAGAGAGACTCCTTATCCGCAGTGGGACCTTATCGACATGAAAAAATATGCTTCAATGTGCATTCAATATTCCAGGGGCTGTCCCTTTAATTGTGAATTTTGTGACATCATCGTTCTCAATGGACATAAACCACGGACAAAAAGTAAAGACCAAGTATTAGGGGAACTAGAAGTTTTATATGCACAAGGCTGGAGAGGCGGGGTATTCTTTGTAGATGATAATTTTATAGGTAATAAGAAAAGACTGAAAACAGAAATTCTTCCGACTCTAATCGATTGGATGAAACAGAAAAGATATCCTTTTTCTTT
>DQHV01000063.1 GCA_003524335.1 Candidatus Aminicenantota bacterium
TCGACGTCGACGCCCAGGCCCGGCTGTTCGCAGAACTGGATCTCATAGAGCGGGACATGCGCGGCACATCCCGACTGACACCTTCCCGACCACCCAACGGCTCTGCCAATAACCGGCTTACCTACACCGCGATGCCGAACATCATCGAGATATTTTATCAATCCATTTAACCATCACATCGAGGGCAAGACCGATGTTGCCGGTTTGGCAATGATTTTGGGCGTGTTCTTCTTTTGTGAACACCCTGCCCGTCACAGACCTGGCATTCGTTAATGCTTTGATTTGCATATCATGCATTTTGAAAGGAATAAAATGGTCTTCTCTTCCTGTCAGAATCAGAACATCTTGTTTGACAAGTTCAGAATGAATGTTCTCTTCATTCATCTGCAAATAAATTTCCAATGCATCCAGCGGTTTGCTTTTTTTTGTTATATACTTTAGATGGTCCACTACCCAAGATGCCATACCTTCTCTTTTTTCAAATTTTATAACGGCCATGCGATTCATAAAATCCCGACAATGATCCATAAACCATAGATGAATCGTTCGGAATATCGGATTCATGCTTTTCATATAATCTACGGCATGTCCTGTAGCTATCACCCGTTTTATACGGGATTCAAAAGCCGATGCTCTCAAGCAAAACCATCCACCCATTGAAATTCCAAGCAGCGTTACATCTTCAAGGCGAAAATAATCTAGAATGGCTTTCGTTGGTTTCTCCCATTCGTATGTTATTGGTATTCCATATTTTCTGAGTACAGCACCTTGACCTGGACCTTCAAATCCTATGACTTCATAACCATGATCTGAAAAATATTTCATCATTGAATAGAATTCTTCTATGAAGGAATCGAATCCTCCGTGGATAAGGATGGTGCCCTTCTTCTCAGATGCGGGGAGAATTCTTATTGCCGGAAGAAAAGTGCCTTCAGAGGGCACTTTGTGTCTTTCAATTTGTTCATTCTCAAATGCGGCATGAAAAAGTTCAATGAACCTATCATACAAGAATTCCTTTTCAGGATCCTTTGATTTTACGTAGAACTCAGCGGCTCGATAATAAAAAGCGGCATTCATCAACCTGTTTTCGGAAACTGCCTTTTCAGCCAGCTTGAGCATCTCGAGTTTCCAATCTTTAAAATTCTTGATTTTCCTCCCTGCTTCTTGCATATCTTCTAACCGTGCGTAACCCAACGAATGCCATCTATTCAATTGGAAATTGAATAGCTGCTTTTTATGGAACTTGTGGTATCCGATCGGAAAATGGAATTCGCTCCTATTTATGTTAGGCATTTCTTGGCTCCTTTTTTATCTGGAGTTTGGATTCTTGAAATTTTCCCGAGTTCGATCCTTTAAGACCCATCCCGTCCAGCACAAACGCGTACTTGAACGCCAGCTCACGAAGGAAGTCGTAAAGACCGGGCGAGCGGGCATGGGCAGACATCCTGGTCTTAAAAAGCAGCCCATTATCGTCGGTCTTCGGAGCGCGTAGCTAGGCGACGTACTTAGCGGGCATCCAGTTGGGCACGCGCGGATCGTGCCCTCGCCGCGACCTTGCGCGCACGCTTTGGCGAACGCGTGCCCTGAGTTCATGATCCCCCCTTGGCCTGCGACCATCCCGTCTTCAGCTTAGCTTCACGATGCTAGCGCCGTCTGCTAAGTTTATCCTTGATCATCGCGTCGGCCACCCAGGTACTGCCGGTCCCGTCAAATAGGTGACCTGCGCAAATCGCGGTGATCCTGGATGGTGCCTTTGGTTCGGGAGGAGTCTCCGCGTGGATGGCGAGGCCCGTCATCGCGGTCAGCAGGGCAAGCATGGCGAGATGTCTTCGTTTCATGCTGGGCCTCTTCTTGCAGCATAAGAAGTTCCTTTTCTGCTGCGCTGGGTGAATGAGCGTCCCTGCGCCGGTTTTGCCTCGGGCTATCGTCCGGGATGATAAAACGTGATGTGCAGGGATGTCAAGTTACGCTCAAAATAGCTTAAGGCGAGCTCAGGCCATCCGGCCGGCTGCCTGTGCGGGTGAGCGATCAGTATCCGATAGGAAGCGGCGTGAATTATTAAAGCTTTGGCTTAGGCCGGGCCGCGGCTAGACGATATCGCCCGTGTATTTCGTCAGGAGCTTCTTCCGCAGGTCGCGAAAGAGCTGGACGATTTTTTCCATCCGGGAAATCGTCAGCTCGGTGAGGTATTTCGCGGCGCGGGCTCGGTCCTTCTGTAAAAGCTCGGCCGCTTTTTGGTCAACTTCGGCTTGACCGGAGAAAAAGCCGTTTTCCACGGGGTCCCTGGCTTCTTTCAGGTCCTTGACCGCGGACTGCCAGCGCAGCAGCATCAGCTTCTCCACGAAGTCCACCGCCCAGCGGGCCGAGTCCTCGCTGAATTCATTGTAATCGTACGTCTTGTACAATGGCGAGACGTCGGTGACGCCCGCATAGACCGGGACATAGGCGCTGACATAGGGATTGTCCACATAAAACCAGTAGACCCCGCCCACTGCGTCGGGAAGCCATGACCTGAGCTGGGCGACCATGCCGTAACCCTGTGTGGCGATGGTCCGATGATGCCGGATGCGCATGATTTTTTCCATGTCTCCAGGGAGAAAGGGTGTGGCCATCGGACTCTTCTCGGCCTTGCCGCCGGCTCCCGGGACCATCCAGGCCGGGTCCCAGGTCATGTCGTAGATGGTGTCCTCGAAGACCGAACGCTGGAAGGCGATGACATCCTGAACGGAGAGCTTCTTCTCCGGCTTGACCGAAAAGGGATAGAACGCGGCTCCCTCGATGGGCTGCGCGTATAATGTTCCCGGCCCGGCCGGATCGCGGAGGCTTCGCTTCGGCCAGGCTTTAAGGGACGGGGCGATCGTGTTGTAGATGAGCCACATCCGGCTGAGGCTCCCTTCGCGGATCAGGGGAGAGTAGGCGTCCTGCCAGATGAAGGGACGTCCCTCGTCAGGGTCGTACCAGCCGCGGTCGACGGCCTCCTGCAAGTAGTTGGGTGAGACCAGGACGTCCGGGTCCTTCGGGTCGATTTCGCGGAGGCGAACGTGATTGGCGATGACGACGACATGGTCGTCGGGCACCCGGCGGGCCGCCCAGATGGCGCCCGGTTGGCCGCTTTCGGGTCTCCACTTAAGTCCGACGCTGAAAATCTCCATAACCCAGAGTTCACCGGGGTCGGCAATGCACAAAGCTTCGGACCCTCCGCAGGAGGGCAGAAAGCCGTAGGTTTCTATCAGGCTCGCGATGAGGCGTACTGCCTCGCGGGCGGTCGAGCATCTTTCCAGGGCGAAGACCTGGGCTTGTTCGATAGTCATGATCTGGCGGGTAATGCCTTCGACGAAGTTGACGTTGAGTTCGGGCCGTTGCGAGCAGGTGCTCTCGCCGATCGCCAGCTGGCGTTCGTTCATCTGGGAGTAGCCCGTGTGGAAGTAGGTGAACGTCCTCTCGACCTGGGGGATGTGGCCGATGACCTTGCCGAAGTCGCCGAGAGGAAGGGCTTTCCGGCCGTCCTCGGCTCCGAAATAGACCATTCCCCAGTGAACCGGGGCCAAGGCACCTTTTGGATACGTCCTGCCGGGCACGACTTGGATCCGGCATTCGCTGCAGCAATCGGTGTGGGACGTGATGACTGATCCGTCGGCCGAGGCAAGCTTGCCGACTCCGATCACGGTGCAGCTTTGGCGCCCGTTTTCCGCCGCCGAGAGGAGACCGGACACTAGGATGAGGATGGCAATCCAGATGTATCCGCCTGCAGGAATCCTAAGTCTGAAACGCTTAGCTTTCATGGTTGTATCCTCCTCGTTCAGCCGAATGATATCATATTCCGGCTGGCCCCGCTCGGGCGGAATTTTGTCATTTTAGCAGCCCGATAAGACGAGTGCCTTACAAAGTTGACATCCGTCGCGGCTTCGGGCTAGTCTAGGCCCTCTCGAATCCCCGAGCAACGATAGGAGGGATGGATGGACGTCCTTTCTCTCAGCCGTCTGCAGTTCGCCGTGACGGCCGCCTTTCACTTTATCTTCGTGCCCCTGACGCTCGGCTTGTCTCTTCTGGTCGCTTATATGGAGACACGCTATCTCCAGACCGGCGACACGATGTACCTGAAAATGACCAAGTTCTGGGGCAAGCTCTTCCTGATTAATTTCATCCTGGGCGTCGTCACCGGCATCACCCTGGAGTTCCAGTTCGGGA
>DQHV01000207.1:0-4901 GCA_003524335.1 Candidatus Aminicenantota bacterium
TAATCGATTCTCCCAAGCGAAGTGCTCCCTTTATACCACACTTTCTCTCTTAAGGAAATGGAGAGCTCAAAGCTCCAGCCTTTTTGAGAATTTGGCCTATGACGCCTGCGTCTTTGTTATAGAGAGCTTGATGTTTATATGCAATTTACATATAATTGTATGCATATCACATACAAGGATAATAGCCATGCTTAAGCTCTCTAGAAACAAGGCCCTGCTGCTCCGGCTTTTTTACACAAATCCTGATCACCAGTTTTATATCCATGAGATAGGGCGGATTTTGAATAAGAAGCCTGGCGTCTTTCAAAGGACTCTTTACGAGATGGAGCGGGAGGGGATTTTAAGGAGTGAATATAAGGCTAACGCCAGATTTTTTCGAGCCAATAGAGACTATCCCCTTTATGATGAATATAAAAGCATCGTCTTCAAGACGATCGGCGTTATCGGAAGCGTTAAGGAAGTCCTAGAAAAGGCCGGTCCGATCGATTTTTCTTTTGTTTATGGGTCTTTTGCCAAGAGCAAGGAGAATTACCTTTCGGATATTGACGTTGTTATTATAGGTTCGCCTGACGAAGACAAGATCATNNNNAAGCCGTGGTCAATATAGACCTGACCTGGAGTTTCACCATTGCTTATCACGCCATGATACGAGCCGGCAGAGCCCTTATGTTTTCTCAGGGATATCTCCCCACAACGAAGAGTTCACACAAGACGATCATGGAATTCATGCGTCTCACTTTAGGCGAGGAATCTCAGAGCCTTTTGCTGCGCTTCAATCGGATGCGAAGAAAAAGGCACGATTTTATCTATGAATCGCAAAATAACACGACAGAATCGGAAGCAGGGTCGGCGATAAAGACAGCCCGAGAATTCATCGATAAGATAGTCGCTTTGGTAGCTGAAGAAAAGCCCGGGAGCCTATTTTAGAAAATTTCGAGAAGAAGAAGGTCGTTCATTTTTCTGTTCTCCAGGCTGGCGATGGCCTTGAGCAGGTTTTTCTTATCCTCGGGAATTCGGAAGGTTGCAGTTTCCATAAAAGCCCTACTTCACCAGTAGATTCAGCGATTAGGCGCTTATTGTCAATAGCCCATTACAGCCGGCGGATGTTCATCCCGCCGCTGACCTCGAGGACGAGCCCGGTGGAGAACGGGAAATACCCCTTGGCCAGGGCGACGACCGCCTTGCCGACGTCCTCCGGGAATCCCCATCGCTTCTGCGGGACCAGCCCCTCGGCGATCAGCTTGTCGTATTTTTCGCGGACGGGCGCGGTCATGTCGGTCTCGACGATGCCCGGCCGGATCTCGTAGACGTTGATCCCGAACTCGGCCAGGCGGTCGGCGAATAATGTAGCCGTCATGCTCAGGGCCGCCTTGGAAATGCAGTATTCGGCCCTGATAGGTGAGGAGACGACTGCAGAGATCGAGGTAATGAAGACGATCGCCGGCCTGGGATCAGGAGATTTTTTGACCTGCAGGATCATTTGCCTGGCCGCTCTCTGGGTGAAGAAGAAGGGACCACGGGCATTGGTGCCGAACACCCGGTCGAAGCTCTCCGGCGTCGTTTCCAGAATATCCAGGCGGACGAGGGGGGCGACCCCGGCGTTGTTAATCAGGAGGTCGATCCGGCCGAACTGGCCGATGACTTCGCCCAGGATCTTCTCGTGGACTGCGAGGTCAGAGATGTCGCCCTGCAGGGGGTGGAAACCCGCGCCCAGAGCGCCGAGCACTTCCTTGACCTCGAAGAGCCCTATTTTCTTGTTCTCGGGCTCGAAGACGATATCCAGGCCGGCGATATCAAACCCGCTGTTGGCCAGCTCTAGAGCTATACCACGGCCGATTCCCCGCCCTGCGCCCGTAATCAGCGCCACCGGCTTCTTGTTCATCACTCACTCCTCCTTCCGGATGATCCGGCCCTCGCGGAAGTCCTCCCAGACGTTTTCGAACCAGCCGTCCTCGTGGGGGATGGGCCGGATATCCACCCATTCTTTAACCACCTGTCCTCCTCTGCCCAGGGAAACCTCCAGTATCTTTTGATCCACAAAAGAGGGTCGAGGGTTCAAGGCAAAGCGCCATTCCTCGCCCATCTCCGCGCCCGGCTTTACGCCAGCCTTGTCCAGGACCAGATAGGAGCCGCGGCTTTTCCCTCCCCGGTTGAGGTATTCGTGGATGGCCGCGAGGTAGAGAGCGTGGGTCAGGCAGAGGTCGAGGTTCCTGAAGGCGGCCGGAAGATCCCTCACCGAGCGCACCTTGAGCTCCTTTCTCATCCTCGTAAGCAGGGACCAGGCAGCACCGACCGCCGGCCTGACTTTTTCGGGGTCGCGGATGGCCGCCCCGCAGGTCGACATCCTTTCCTGGATCTCTTGACGGGTCCGGGCGATGAGGCCGGAATCCCGGCATTTCGGATCAACCATCTTCCGGGCTGACTCCAGCGTCTCTCCGGCTTGAGCGCGGGCCTGGGCGAGGAAATCTCTCACCTTCGGCGGCTTTCCCCCGTGTCTCCGGGCGATGAAAAAGGCGGCCCTCATGCTCCCCACCTGGCCGGAGTTGAGGGCGGACCCCCCGGGTCGGCGCACGCCGTGGGTGCCGTTTACTTCTCCCACAGGAAAGAGATGACGGATATTGGATTCCCACCAGAGGTTTCCCCGGAAGCCGCCGTTGTTGTGCTGGGCGCAGAGGCCGATCTCCGGAGGCTCGCCGGCCAGATCGATGCCGTGGGCTTTAAAGACTTCTATGGCCGGAAGGTTCATCTTGGCCAGGCGCCGGATGGGGGTGGGCAGGAGGGCGCCCGACCTCTCCAGGTATGACAAAGCCTCCGGGCTGAGGAGCCTGAAGTCGAACTCCTTGAGCTTTCCGCAGCCGCTCGGATTCCGCCGGAAATCGAGGAATACTCTTCGGCCCCTGAGGACGGTCTCCTGGTAGACGAGGATATCGATCAGCGAGGAGCCGTAATCCTTGACCTTGGTCGGGTCGAAGGGCCACTGGTAGCCTTTTAAGAAGACGGCGGTGGCCAGGCGGCCCATGTCGGGAAAGTAGTCTATCAGGAACTCGCGTTCGTCTCCGCCCCGGGCATCGGTCGAGATGTAGCGGGGGGTGACCTGCTGGTAGGTCCCGGAGAGGTTCCAGCGGAACTTGAGGGAGGCCAGCCCATACTGCGATTCCGTCAGGTTCTGGGTCACGGCGCCGGCGGCGAAGGCCAGACCGTGCGACCCGAGCTGACTTTCGGGATAGACCGAGGCCTTGTAGATCCCGGCCGGCCCGCCAGTGCCGAGCACGATGTTCACGGCATTAAAGAGGACGAACCCGCAGCCCTCCTTTCGGATGTTCTTTTGGTCGATGGCGACGGCGCCGATGACCTTCCTTGAGTCTTCCCGGCCGCGGGTGAGCAGAGTGATGACCAAGTGTCCGTCGAAGACCGGAATGCCCCGCCTCCCGACCTCCCGGCCCAGCGCCTCGACCATCAGCCGCGAGGTCAGGGGCCCGGCGGACGTGGCCCGCTGCCGGGTGTCGTGGTCGGTCTTGTAGCCGACGTAGGCGCCGTAGCGGTCGTGGGGGAAGGGCACACCGAGCTCGACGAGATGGAAGAACGCCCGTGCCGAATTCTGAGCTTCGATGTAGGCGATGTCGCCGTGCATCGAGCCGCCGGCGAAAAGATCCACCGCCATTCGCAGCGCGGAGTCGGGGAGCTCGCCGGCCAGCGAGAGCTTGTAATAGGTCTGCTTGTCCGAGCCGGCGTTCCTGGACGTCCCGGCTTCCCAGTCCTCCGTGACGATGGCGATGTCCTCGACACCCTGTTCGTGAAGGCAGACGGCCGCATTGAGTGCCGCCGCCCCGCTCCCGATGATGAGGGTGTTGACCGAGATGACGGGAAGGCGGGCCCCGCCGATTGTGGCCAAGCTTTTTTTCATCTCAGGCCTTCCGCGTTCTCTTCTTTCCGGAGGCCCTGGCGGTCTTCTTCTCGGCGCGGCGGGCCTCCCTGGCTCTTTTCCGGGCTTCCCGATATTCGACCTGGTAGGTCTCGGCGTCGTGGACGGCGCAGCCGACGGGGCGTCCGGCCCGCAGCATCTGGGAACACTTCGAGCAGCAGACGCAGACCTTGCGCTGGTCGAGGAATCCATCGGCCGCCAGGGCGTTCACCCAACCCGGATAGGCGAGGCTCTCCCTTCCCAGCCCGATGAGCGAAGCCTTCTCTCTTTCCACCATCGCCGCCGCGACATGGGGGAAGAGTTGGCGGAGCCAGGAATACCCGGCCCCGACGACCGGCAGCGTGGGAAAGGCCTTCTGTATCTCGGAGGTCAGCCGGAGCCAGCGCGAAACGCCTTCCAACGGGTGTTCGTCGGGGAGCCCCTGCCCGATCAGAGGCTTGTCGTAGGGGCGTCCGTAGTGAGATTGATAGGCCGGTATCCCGAGAGAGATGCCCAGGATCGGGAAGTCGATGTTCCTGAGTTTCTTAATCAATCGAATAGGTTCGCCGAGGTCCGGATCCCCGGGATGGTCCCGATTCATTCCAAAGCCGTAGGGGTAGGGGAGGGAGTCGTGAACGCTCAACCGGCTGGTCACGAACAGCCCTCGGATTCTCTGTTTGATTTTTTCGGAGGTGTCCACCAGGAAGCGGATGCGGTTCTCGAAACTGCCNNCGGCCAGGAGCTCCGAGACGAGATAACCGTGACAGGCCTTGATGTCGACTCCGTCAAACCCCGCCTCGCGGGCCGCTCCGGCCGCGGCAATATAGTCTTCCTGCAGGGCGTCCAGGGCCGCGTCGGAGATGAGGGGATGATCGGCAGACAGTCCCACCTTGGCGTCGAGCAGCGGATTATGCTGGGCTATGATGGGAGCCGGCCGGCCTTCCGGCTTGGCGAGGCGTCCGGAATGAGTGAGCTGAAGGACCAGCAGGAGGTTGTGATC
>DQHV01000207.1:4942-33226 GCA_003524335.1 Candidatus Aminicenantota bacterium
AGAATAGAGATATCATCGGACAGCGGGATATCCAGGCCGAGGTCGGCGATTTTCCGCTCCAGGGCCGCTCGGTCTTTGAAACGGAAGCGCTCGTGCGGCATCAGGATCCCTCCCGGCCGGCGATCCTCTTGATATTTCGGAGGCCGTTCCTCACTCTCATTTCACAGACCTCCGGCCAGCAGTTTCTCTCGACGATGGCCATGTCCCCCCGTTCGACCAGCCTCCCGCTTTCCAGCGCGAGGCTGAGAAGGCGGGAGAGTCCGAGGGCGCTGAGGTCGGGAAACTTCAGCAGGAAGGAGGGGTTGAATATCGGAATCAAGAACTCTCCGCCGTGGTCCTCCAGCGAGAGAGGGAGACGGCGGTCGAGCGTCGCGAGCAGGCGGATGATCTCCTCGAGGTCGATGATTCCCTTTCCCGCCTCCACCGGAAAGGAAACCAGCCCGTTCTCGGCGAGCAGGATCCCGCCGTCTTTGATATGAGTCATGACGACCCAAGGCAGGACCCTCTTGGTCGCCATGACGGGATCCTCGAGCATGGTCAGGAGGTTCATGGTGTCGAGACAGATGCCAAGGTATTCGCCGGGCCGGACACCGCAGGCGGTGAAGAGCCGCAGGAGTTCGAAGGTCGTGAACTCGAAGTGCGTCTCGATGGCCAAAGTGACGCCGAGGTCGCCGAGCATCCGCTTCTGAGCGTGGAGGCTTTGGGCCATGGCTTGGAGGAGAACCCCGGTCGGCGGCGAATCGTCCGTCCATCTCATCAGGCCGCCGGAGCAGGAGCGCACGGCAGTGATGCCGAGGACCTGAGCCTGCTCGGCTGCCCGGCGGTTGACCTTGAAAATATCAACCGGCCGGCCCGTCTGAAGGTCGAAGGGGATGTGTTGGCCGCCGCCCCATTCGAGGTAGAGGCGCTGCTCCCTGGCATACTGAGAGAGGTCCCGCAGAAAGGTCCTGTCGAGCCGGCGTCCGGAGGGAAGGTTGACCTCGGAGAACTGGACGCCGTCGCCGCCGCTTTTCTTCACCCAGTCCAGCAAGGCGAAAGGAGCGAGGTTCAGAGGACGGAGCGAATAGCTGTCGATCCCAACTCTAAAAAGCTTTCTGGTCTTCTTTCCAAGCGCCATTTTATTTTGTCAGTTTATCGCTTTTTCTTGAGGATTCCGAGCACCAACTGCAGCTCTTTGATCTTCAGTGCTGCGGCCATTCCGGCATAGCTTCCCGCAGCAAGGATAAAGAGGACAAGAAGATAAAGAGCTTTGGGAAGAAGAGTCGACGTTTCGAGGTTGAGGGGATAAGCTTTCTGGACGGCGAACAGGACGGCTCCCAGCACGGTTGATCCGCCCAGAATCTTCAGGAAACTCGCACCCAGCCCCGCGATATCCAGGGGGCCGACCCGACGTCGGAGAAGGCTCATCAGGACGAACATGTTGAGCATGGCAGAGAGCGACGTCGCCAGGGCGAGACCGCGAAAGCCGAACGGCCGCATGAAGGCCAGGTTAAGGGCAATGTTCATAGCGACGGCCAGGACGCTCACTTTCACCGGCGTCTTGGTATCGCCCAGCGAGTAGAAGACCGGAGCGATGACGCGAACGGAGGCGTAGGCGAAGAGTCCGAAGGCGTAGAAGATGAGCGCCTGGGACGTGAACAGGGTGTCCTGGTAAGTGAAAACACCATGCTGATAAAGAGTCGAAACTATGGGCTTCGAGGCAATGGCCAAAAAGAAGATCGAAGGCAGCGTCAGGAAGAAAACCAGGCGCAGCGAGGACGCGCAGGTGGAAAGGACGTTGGGGATATCCTTTCGGGCGGCGTAGGTGGCTACGATGGGCAGAGTGACGGTGGCTACGGCGACGCCGAAAACACCGAGGGGGAAGTGCATCAGCCGGAAGCTGTAGTTCAGGTAGGACGGGCTTCCCTGGGGGAGGAAGGAGGCGATCACCGTGTTGACGAAGATGTTGATCTGGGTCGAAGCGAGGCCCAGGATCGCGGGCGTCATCAGAATGATGATCCGTCTTACGCCAGGGTCGCTGAACGAGACGATCCACGAGTACCGGTAACCTTCCTTGCGCAAGGAGGGGAGCTGGAAGGCCCATTGGCCCAGCCCTCCGAGGAGGACTCCCAGGGCCATTCCGATTATGGGCGGGTCGAAGAGCGGGCAAATGAGGAACCCCGAGAGGATCATGCCTACGTTCAGGAAAACCGGGGCAAAGGCAGGGACGCCGAAATGCTTGAGCGAGTTCAGCATGCCCATGGCCACAGCTGCCAGAGAGACAAGGAGAAGGAAGGGGAACATGATCCGCGCCAGGAGGACGGTGAGCTCGGACTTGCCGGGGATGGACTTGAACCCGGGGGCGATCAGGTCGACGATCCAGGGGGTGGCCAGGATGCCGATGACGACGATAACAAAAAGGATGACCAGGAGCGCGTTGACGACCAGGTTTCCCAGCCGGAAGGCTTCCTTCTTATCTTTGTTGACGAGATAGTCGGTGAAGACGGGGACGAAGGCGGCCGACAGGGCCCCTTCGGCAAACAGGTCTCGCAGCAAGTTGGGAATGCGGAAGGCGGCGACAAAGGCGTCGGTGGCGAACCCGGCGCCGAAGAGGAAGGCGAAGATCTGTTCGCGGACGAGACCGAAGAGGCGGGAGACGAAAGTGGCTGAGCTGACCAAGGTCGTAGACCTGGCGACATGCTCTTTCTGGTCCGTCATCAAGATTTCAGCCCGGTTGAGGAATTTTCGAAACGCTTATAGCACAGGCATCCAGCCAAGTCAAAAAAAGGAGATGAAATGGGCCGGCTTACTCTCCAGGTATTTCTGGATCAAGGGGCNNACGCATCTGCGATCTTTACTTCTTTATTGGATTGGTTCAAGATAATTGAAGAGGGGATGAAAAATGAAAAGCACTATAGTCAAAGCGCTGGGCATCCTGGCTGTCTTAGGGCTGATCGGCTGCGCCGGAGAGAGAGCTAAACCGGCCTTGACCTATTACCATGGGCAGACACCGCAAGAAGCCTATTTTGAAGTCATCAGCTACGCTCCGCAGGAAATCGAATTCAAGATCAAGGTGAAATTCGCGTCGAAGTACATGTATCACCTTATCCTGGAGGACGACGAGCCGCTTGCGGAAGGCTGGTACGTGACGATTCTGGGCGCAGAAGATTCGTACAGGCTTATCATGAAGGCGAAAAAAGGTGTCGTCTTCGAGGCGGGGAAGGACTATCGGCTCTGCATCGGTAATGAGAGCCCCGAATACGTCGCCAGGTACCGGAATTCCTACCAATGCACGGTCGACTACGGATTTGTCTTGCCGCCGAAATAGCAGCTGATAATTCGGATTGACCTGTCCAGCCGGCCTCTTCATGGAGTACTTGACACCCGGCTAGACGAAGTCGGCGTAGTCCTGTCCTATTCCGTCAGCTCAACCTGGATTACTTTATCTCCTCCGCCTTTGGTTCGGGAGCCGCAACGGGCAGGTCCGAATTGAAGATGTCACGGATTACTCTCCATGACCCGTCGGCTTGCTTTCGCCAGATTTCGATATACTTACCGGTATCATTTATCGGCTCTGTGGCTCCTGGTAGAGTGAGCATCATGGAGTACGTCCCACGCACATAAGCAAGATCGCCACGACCATCGACCTCGATTATTTGCGGCCTAAAATCCGACATGGGCGGAAACGCGGCAAACCAGGGCTCCATAAGAGCCCAACCTTGTACCGCAGGGCCGTTTGGCGGCAAGACCACAGCGTCCTCTGTATAGTAGGCTCTCACGTAGGCCCCCCAATCTTTGGTTGGGGCGTTCCCTATTCTAGCCGCTTCATCCACGACTTTTTGGATTGCGGCTTTGTCTGTCTCACTCAGACCAGTCGGCGCCGGCGTCTGACACGCAATCGAAATTAAGATCATGACAAGTCCAAACACAGCTGACGGTCGAGAATATGACATCTTCCCCTCCTCAATGAAAATTGCTATGTAAACTGCCTGTTGCTTGGGCAGGTAGTGAACGAGTATTCAGAATTATCACCAGGATTGCGTTTCGGGCGTTTGAAGGCCTCTTTGTCCCTTCGCTAGGATGTGTTCAGAATAGTCACTTAAAGAAAGAGAGTCAAACCTTATTTTTGGGAATAAGGTGGGGATACTGGTCGGTGTCACTTACCGCGCCCCTTCATCAGGAGCCGTGCTGGATTTGAAGTCCAAAGGAATAATCGACCTGTCTGAGAGACTTCAGGCTTCGGCCAGGAATTTGGTAAGGAGCTTTTCGCCTTGGATAAATCCTACTTCGCTTCTGACTGGGGAGGCTGGGGCGGGGTCAGCGAAAAACCCATCGGTTGAACTATGTCGAGCACATTGAAATAAACCCACTCCTCGGCAATCTTTCCCTCGACTATCCGGTCGACGGCGACGCCAGAGAACCGGAATGTCTTTCCGGTGGGCGGAAGATCGCCAAAAGGCGTATGAATCGGGCCCGTGACCGTCCCTGACATCGTGAAAACCCAGGCCATTTTATCCCCTTTGAGATACAAATCGTCCAGCGAAAATTTGACATCGGGGATAGCGGTGTGAGTGTCCCTATATTGGCTTTTCAACGCTTCGAGGCCGACTATGCTTTCGGGCCGGCTGGGATCATGCACGACGACCTCAGGAGAATATATCTTGTCCAGCAAGGCCAGGTTAACCTCATTCCTGGCCTTTATGTACCAATCACCGATGGCCTTTGCCTCGCTTTCTGTAATCCCCCCTTTGTCCTTTTTTTGACAGCTGCATGCCAAACAGAGCAACATGGCCAAGGGAACAATAATGGCCAATTGAAACAATGATTTCTTCATTTGCCCCTCCCATTTTATTGTTTGCGGTTTAACCTATAGCACAGCCTAAAATCAGATGTCAATTTGTATCGCCTTAATCCCCCATTATCCCCCTTGAGCAATCAAGGGGGGATTAGGCAAGTGTCTTCGCAAAAGGTCAGAGTCCCTCCGAAAGCCCTCCGCAGCGGAGTAGGCACGGATCTCTTCTTTTGCCCCTTTTTTCTTGACATCCGGCTGCGATTTCGGGATATATTGATACCCTCGAGCTGCTGTATCCGCGGAGTCCCAGAGGAGGAAATGATGCACAAGCAGATTCAAGAGGCGCTGCTCATTGGCAAGAAAGACGAGGTCGAAAAGCTGGTGGACCAGGCGCTGGCCTCCGGGCTCTCCGCGGGCAGCATCCTGAACCAAGGCCTCATCGTGGGGATGGAACGCCTCGGCGTCATGTTTAAGAATAACGAGGTTTTTATCCCGGAGGTCCTCGTCGCCGCCCGGGCCATGAACGCCGGTATGGCCAAACTCGAGCCGCTGCTGATCAAGGAAGGGATCAAACCCAAAGGCTCAGTTGTCATCGGCACGGTCAAAGGGGACCTCCATGATATCGGCAAGAATATTGTGGCCATGATGCTCAAGGGAGCGGGATACAAGATCATCGACCTGGGGATCGATGTCTCCCCCGAAAAGTACGTTGCTGCTGCCAGGGAGAACCGGGCGAGCATTGTCGCCCTCTCAGCCTTGCTGACTACCACCATGGTCCAGATGAAAAACATCGTCGAGGCGGTCAAAGCCACCGGCCTGGGAATCCCCGTGATCATCGGCGGCGCCCCCGTGACCCGCGACTACGCCGACCAGATCAAGGCGCAGGGCTATGCTCCCGACGCCGCCAGCGCCGTCGAGGAAGTCGGGCGGCTGCTCACCCGTTAGGCTGCGTTCCTTTTTATCATTTGCTCCCGCCTCCTGAATCGAGGTTGCTGCGCACATGGCAGATAAAAAGAAGGCTCTGATCACCGGCGCGAACGGGTTTATAGGCAGCCATCTGGCCGAGGAGTTGGTCCGGAGGGGGTGGGAGGTCAGCTGTCTTGTCCGCAGGCCCCACGGTCTGGGCTGGATCGAGAGCCTCGAGGTGCGTTTGCTGAGGGGCGACTGCCGGGATAAGCCGACGCTCGGACCTGCCGTCGAAGGCGTCGATTGCGTCTTTCACCTTGCGGGCGTCATCAACTCTCTGAAATGGGAGGAATATTACCAGTCTAACGTCGCCGGCACGCGGAACCTTCTCGAGGCCTGTTCCGAACGGAATCCGGGGCTTAAGAAATTCATCCATGTCTCCTCCATAAGCGCTGCCGGCCCTTCGGAGAAGGGGAGAGCCCTGACCGAGGACGACCCGGAGCGGCCCGTTTCCGACTACGGCCGGAGCAAGCTCGCGGCCGAAGAGGCCGTCCGCGAATACGGGGGAAGGTTTCCTTTTGTCATAATCCGGCCTCCCAACATCATCGGGCCCCGCCAGAGAGAGCTCCAGGAGGCGATCCGGCTGATCAAGAAAAGGATCAAGCCGGCGGTCGGGACGGGAGAGCCCCAAACCAGCCTCTGCTATGTCCGGGACGTCGTCGAGGCCCTGATTCTCGCCGCCGAACGACCGGAAGCCGACGGCCGCACTTATTTCCTGGCCGACCCCAAGCCTTATGCCTGGTCTGACATAACGGATGCCGTTCAAGAAGCCCTCGGTATCCGCCGTATCGTTCTGAAGGTCCCATACCGGATTCAATGGCTGGCCGCCGCGGCCTCAGAGGCGGCCGCGCGTCTGACCGGCCGCAAGCCCAAGCTCACCAGGACGAGCATTCTCGCTGCCAGGAAATACTACTGGATCTATGACGGCTCCCGGATTAAGAGGGAGCTCGGCTTCGAGCCCCGGACGGGCCTGAAGGACGCCGTCAGGGAAACGATCGACTGGTATCAGGCACACGGCGGGATCTAGACTCCCTGCTTTTGACTTTTCCTCCCGCTTCGGCTATTAATCAGGTTTTTAAAAGCGAGGAACGACGGTTCTCATGAAGGCCATGGCGTCTCGGACTATTTTCGGGCTGAAGATAAAGCTTACGGATCTGCTCATCCTGGGTGCGCTCGTTCTGTATTCGTTGCTGGCCCCGCTCTATCCCTCGCGGGTCCGCGGCTCTTGGCAGGGACTCATCCTGGCCAACGGGCTGGCGGTGCTCCTTTTTCTGGGCACAAACCTGATCGCCCAGAAGACGCCGAGCCGCCATCTCCGCTTTTTCCTCCGCACCCTCTCCGTCCAGCTCATCCTCCTGTATATCTACAGCGCCTCTCTCCGGCTGCAGCTTATTTTCTTTCCCCAGTGGCACGACCAGATGGTCGTCGACCTCGAGGCTTCCCTCCTGCGGGTTCAGCCCACTGTCTGGATACAGCGGTTCATCACCCCCTGGCTCACCGAATGGATGATGTTCTGCTACGTCTTTTATGTGCCCGTATATCCGATCCTCAGTCTTCTGATCTACCGCCGGCACGGAGAGGAGAAGAACGAGGATTACCTGTTCTACATCGGCCTCGCCATCGTCCTCTACACGATGATCGGCTGGTGGTCGGACACCATCAAGGAAGCCCACGAAGGCGCCCATACCCGCGTCGTGTCGCTGCACCTGCGCTACGGCATGATCATGTNNATCCGCGGCCGCATCCATACGCCCGGCGGGACGATCCCCAGCATTCACTGTGCCGCGGCGACAATCATGTGGTGGACGGCCTACCGCTATTCCCGGCCGGCGTTCTACATCCTGGCGCCCGTCATCCTGTCCCTCTATGTTTCTACTGTCTACGGACGCTTTCACTACGTCTTCGATGTCGTGGTCGGCATCGCCGCCGCCTTCCTGACGATGGCCCTGGGGCCCGTCTTGATAAAAGCCTGGAATCGGTTTACATTGAAATCCTGATGGTCTGGCGGCCTATCCAATTATGAAAGAAAAAATCTTCATCACCGGGGCCAACGGGTTCATCGGCTCCAACCTGTACGGCTATTTTCTGGCCAAGGGATATGAAGTCTTTGGGCTGGTGAGAAGGACCTCNNCCGCGACCCGCAGAGTTTCGATCTCCCAACGGACCTTGATTACGTCGTCCATGCCGCTTCGGTCGTCTCGGACCAGGCCTCCGAGGACGAGTGCGAAGCCGGAATCTATGGCATGACGGTCAACCTCATCCAGAAGATCCTGGACAAGGGGCTGCGACCCAGGCGGATCGTCTATATTTCGTCCACGTTGACCCTTGGGTATCTCGGGACGAATCTGTCTGAAGAGAATCCCGGCCGGCCGGCGGATTTCATGCCCTATGCCCGGGCGAAGAAAAAAGCTGAGGCCTATCTCCTGGAAAAAGCGGAAAGCGGCGGCCTGCCCGTCGTCATCCTCCGTGCGGGAGACACCTATGGCCCCAACGACCGGACAACCCTTGACAAAGTCCTCAGGGCAGCCGAGAAGGGCGTCCCGCTTATCGTCGGCCACGGCCGTCACCGTTTTGCGTACTGCTATGTCGATAACCTCTGCCAAGCCGCGGAGCTGGCCTTCAAGAACGACCAGGCTGTGGGCAGGGCCTACACGGTCACTAACGGCATCCTTCCCACTTGGAGGGAATTCTTCGGCGGGCTCCAGCGCGGAGTCGGGAGAAGGCAGCGCTTTTATGCCCCCGTCAGGTTAGCCAAGCTTGCGGCCTCCTCTCTAGAGCTCTGGAAGAAGCTTTCTCCCGGGTTCCATCCGGAGTTGACGCGCTACCGAATCTGCAGGATCACGACCGAGACGACCTATGACATCTCCCAGACGGTCGCCGAGCTCGGGTATCGCCCCGACAATGATACCGAAAAGCAGATCCAGGCCATCGTCGACTGGTACTTAGAAGAACGCAAGAAAGGATACATCAAATAGTCCAATCGGTCCTGTGGGTTTATCTGGCGGTGGCCTTCGCCCTGCTGCTCGCCTTATTCCATTACCGGCGCCTCACCCAGAAGTGGGATGATCGTCGGGCATTCCTGGCCTATTTCGCAGCCTTTTTTTGCTTTTTCCTAGTTCTCCCCAGCCTGATCATTTTTCTTTTCTCCCCGGACCCGTTTCTCTTTCTAAAGGAGGCGGGGTTTTCTCTGGGGAACTGGCGGAGGGGAGTGGGAATTGCCGCCGTCGGAGCTCCTATCGCCATCCTGTCCGGGTTTATCGGCTCCCGGGACGTCGAACTTCGCCGCTTCTACCCCTTTTCCAAGAGGGCCTGCCGGAGCCTCAGAAGCTTCGTCGCCTTCGAGGTCGCCTATCTCCTCCTTTATTACGTGTCCTGGGAATTCCTCTACCGGGGGATTCTGTTCTTTCCCTTGATCCCGGCCGTCGGCCTTATCCCGGCCCTCGCTCTCCAAACCATCATCTCAACCCTGCACCATGCCGGGCACCCGCAATCGGAGATCTTCGCTTCTCTTGCCGGCGGCTTTGTTTTCGGGCTTATCGCCTATCTTACCGGGTCCTTTATCTATCCGATTTTCCTCCATGCTTTGACCGGGATTTCCACCGACTCCTTCATCTATCTTCGGGATTATCGGAGGGCCACCCGGGGATGAGGATCCTCGTCACCGGGGCGACGGGTTTTGTCGGTTCTGTCATCGTTCCTGAACTGGTCAGGAAATTCGGGTCGGATTCAGTCTCAACCTATGTCCTCCCTGGCGACCGCATCCCGGAGAGCTGGAAACACCAGAAGATCCGGATCATATATGGGGACATCACCGACGAAAAGCGAATTCTTGAAGCTGCGCGAGAAAAGACGCACGTCATCCATCTGGCCGGCCTTATCTCCTATTGGAGACGGGATTTCAGCCGGCTGATGAGAGTGAACTGGCTGGGAGTACGAGCTGTCGTCGAGGCCTGCCTCCGGGCCGGCGTCGGCCGCCTGGTCCATGTCTCCTCAGTCGGGGCGATCGGGTTCCGGAAACGCGGCGAACTGATTGACGAAGCGACGCCGTTCAACTGGCCGCCCTATTTCCATTACATGACTTCTAAGTATTTCGGGCAGAGGGCCGTTGAGGAGGCCGCGCAGAGAAAAGGACTCAACGCCATCATCTTTAATCCCGCTTCTATTATGGGCCCTGGGGATCCCGTCCTGGAGACCCCTCATAATCAGCTCTATGCCCGGGTTTACGGCGGCCGGATGTTCGGCTCGTTCAGGGGAGGGCTCGGGGTAGTGGATGTCCGCGATGTCTCAGCTGCCGTCATCAAAGGGCTTGACCGCGGCCGGGCCGGGGAAAGATATCTCCTTGTCGGAGCCAACCTCTCTTATCCGGATGTCCTGAGACTGATCGGGAAGCACGCGGGTCGGCCGGTCCATCCTTTTCCTGTGCCGGCATCGCTGCTTGCAGCAGCGGGTCTGTCTTTAGAGCTGATGAGCCATCTGACCCGGAAAAAGCCGCTGTTCACCTATTCTTACGGAAGGCTCAGCGGCTGGACGACGTTTTACTCCAATGAAAAGAGCCGCCGCGATTTCTCCCATGAATACATCCCGATCGAAAAGACGATCCGGGATTCCTGCCGGTATTTCGAGAACGCCTTTATCCCCAGCTGACCAGGAAAGCGCCGACGGTGGCCAGAGCCACGGCCGCCAACTTCCCCTTCGTTACCTTTTCTTTGAGGAAGATCGCCGCCAGGACGAAGATGAAGATCGAGTTGAGCTGGTTGAGAGGAGCGGCGATCGAGGCCAACGTGTACTTCATCCCCGCCATCCAAGCAACCAGGGCGATGTAGCCCCCCAGGAACGCGCCCGGGACCATCGACCGCCAGTTGGCTGAGGAGACGAGCGGGCGGGAGATCTGAAGGCGCCGCGGGTGAAACGGCAGGAAGATCAGAAGGGCGATTCCGCCCGCCGCCATCCGCCAGAGCGTCACCCAAAGGACGGGAGAACGGGCCAGCAGCGGCTTGACCATGACGATGCTCGCCGCCAGCGTAACCATGGCCAGAGTCCCCAGGCCGATCCCCAGGAGCAAGTTTTTCCGTGGAGGAAGGCCCTTTTCCCTGGAGCGGGAAATCTGAACCAGGGCGGAGAGGATCAGAGCCACGCCGAGAAGCTGTCGGGCATTCAAGCGCTCGCCGATAAAAAGAAAAGAAAAAAGGATGACAAACGGGCTGTAGAGGCAATCGACGACAGCCGTCAGGCTCGCCCCGAGGAGGTTCAAGCACTGAAAGAACAAAGTGTCGGACAGGGTGATGCCGATAAAACCGCTCAGGCCGAGCAGCGCGTAGTCCTGCCAAGCCGTTTTCGGCAGGAGGGGTTCGCTGAGGACCAGCATGGTGAGGACGAGCAGGACGACGGAGAAGAAGCTCTTGAAGAGGTTCAGGCCGATCGGATGCACGGTCCGTCCGCTAACCCGGAAGAGAAGGACGGCGACGGCCCAGGTTATGGCCGCGGCCACGGAGAGGATCTCTCCCCGGAGAGGCGAGTTCTGCAGAATTTCGAATAATCCGGCCATGGGCGTGATAAGCCTAGGTTTATAGCAAACGCGGCCAGGCGCGTCAATCAGACACCCAATTTTAGCCTCACTTGACTCGATTAACCGGAAATGGTTTTAATAAGTCCGGTCGGTGAGACATGCGAATCTTCGGGCTGAGCGTCCTTGATGTCGGGATCATTCTTCTTTACCTCGCCGTCATCCTCTGGCTGGGCCGCCGTTCCCAGCGCCGCACCAAGGACACCGGCGATTTCTACATCGCGGGCCGGCGCCTGGGCAAGTTTTATCAGTTCTTCCTGAATTTCGGCCATGCTACCAACGCCGACCAGGCCGTGGCGGTGGCCCGGGAAGTCTACCGCCAGGGAATCGGGGGGATGTGGATCCAGTACCTGGTCCTTTTCCTGACGCCCTTTTATTGGTTCACCAGCGCTTTCTACCGCCGGGCCCGCCAGGTCACCCTCGGCGACTTCTATAGCGAGCGCTTCCGCAGCAAGTTCCTGGGCGGCTCCTTCGCCGTCTTCACGCTGGTCATGGCCGTCATCGGCGGCGGCGTCGGGTTCATGGTGGCCGGGAAAACGGTCGAGGCACTGACCCCGAAACCGGCCGAGCTGTATACGGTCGCAGAAACCCACAGCGTCGAAATGTTCCGGGAATACCAGGCTCTCAAACAGAAGCTCGACCTGGGGCTCACCGTCGCCGACAAAGCCCGCTACGATGAGCTCAACGACCGCTTCAAGAAGGGCGAGCTCCGTTCGTTCATCTCCCATATCGACCCGCTGGTCGTTTATCTCGTCTATGGTGTTATCGTGGCCGTCTATACGATGATGGGCGGGTTTATCGCCGCGGCCTTCACCGATGTCATCCAGGGATTCCTGATTGTCATCTTTTCGGTCATGCTGATCCCGCTAGCACTGAACCAGATCGGCGGGTTTGCCGGACTCCACGCCCGGGTGCCCGATTTCATGTTCAACCTCTTCGGGTCGGTGACGACCAGCGAATACGCCTGGTACACCATCCTGGCCATGGTCCTGGCCAACCTGGTGTCGATCATCGCCTCGGCGCCGATGATGCAGACGGCCAGCGCGGCCAGGGACGAGAACGCCGCCCGCTTCGGGATGATCGCCGGGATGTTCTTCAAGCGCTTCCTGATGATTTTTTGGGCGCTGGCGGGGCTGCTGGCGGTAGGGCTCTTCAAGGGACAGCTCCACGACCCGGACTTGATTTGGGGGTACATGACCCTGCATCTTCTTTTCCCCGGCGCTGTGGGGCTGATGCTGGCGGGGATCCTGGCGGCCAACATGTCCACTCTTTCCGCCGCCTCCGTCACCTATTCCGCCCTCTTCATCCGCAACCTTTACCAACCCTTTGTCTCCCCGAAATCGGAGCGCCACCTTCTCTTTATCGGCCGAATTGTCATCGCCGTCACCCTTGCGGGCGGGATCGGGGCCGCCCTTTTCGTGGGCAACCTCCTCGACCTCTTCAAGTACTTCATCTCCATGCCCGCCGTGTTCGGCGCTTCCATCTGGCTGGGTTTCATCTGGCGGCGCCTGACGCGCTGGGCGGTCATCATCCAGATCTTTGTCTGCTTCGGCATCTACGCCGTCATCCCCAATGTCTTCCAGAGTTGGGACTGGGCCAAGTCAAACGCCGCGTTCCTGCGCGAGACAAGGCCCCGGGTAGTCCGTCTCGTAACGGAGGCTCTCCAAGAAGATGTGGACGCCGGCCGGGCCCGGGCAGCCGGCGAAAAGATTGTGAAGCCCTATGCGATCGAGCCGACCGCCGTGTTCTACGAGAAGGTGGTCAGGGTTCGCCCCGAGGATCCGGACTCTCCCAGGATCGGCATCGGCCGGTTCGAGGCCGAGGTCTGGGTGTTGAGCTGGCTGGGCATCGATTTCACCCGGTTTACGAAGGCCCAGCTGGTGGCCACACGCTTTTTCTTCGACGCGCTTTTTCCGTTCGTCCTTCTCTTCCTGTTGAGCCGGCTGACCAGGCCGCTGCCGAAATCCGAACTGGACAGCTTTTTTGCCAAGGTGCACACTCCTGTGCAGCCGATTCCGGCGGATGATGAAAGGGCCGTCGAGGAGGCCCGGGCCCAGCCGGAGAAATTCTTGAGGCGCAAGCTCTGGCCGCGATCGAACTGGGAAGTCATGAAGCCCGGACGGGCAGACATTCTCGGGTTCGGCGGGACTTGGGTGCTTGTGGGGGTGATCATCCTGTTGCTCTGGCTCATGGTCACAATAAGGTAATTAGATGGGTCCTGTCGCGGATATAAGAAACCTAACGTTTGCCGAGCTCCGGGCGGAGTTTGATAGCTGGGGGGAGCCCGCCTACCGGGCGAAGCAGGTTTTTGAATGGATCTATCAAAAAGGCGCGGACTCATTCGCCGCCATGACCGACCTGCCCAAGAGCTTGAGGCAGCGGCTCGAAGACAAATTCCGGCTAGGCGTCCTCGAGCTCGCCGAGCAACTCCGGTCGGAGGATGGGACTGAGAAACTCCTTTTCCGGCTGACCGACGGTCAGCTCATCGAGGCCGTGCTCATTCCATCCGGGGGCCGCAGGACGCTCTGCCTCTCGACCCAAGTCGGCTGCAAGTTCGCTTGTGTCTTCTGTGCCAGCGGGGCGGGCGGGTTCGCGAGGAACTTGCTTCCCTCGGAGATGCTCGGCCAGATCCTCTTCCTGCGGGACAAGCTCGACGTCGGCTTGACCAATTTTGTTTTCATGGGCATGGGGGAGCCGCTCGACAACCTCGACAACCTCGTCCGAACGGTCCGCATCATGAACGCGCCGGAAGGAATGGGCATCGCCGCCCGCCGCATGACCATCTCTACGGTTGGGATCGTTCCGGCGATCGAGAAACTGGAGGGCCTGGGGCTCCAGGTGAGCCTCTCGCTCTCGCTTCACGCCACGACGGACGAGCTCCGTTCCCGGCTTTTGCCGGTCAACCGCAAGTATCCGCTGGCGGAGGTGGTCAAGGCGGGCGCCCACTATGCCAGAACCACGGGGCGGATGATAACCATAGAATATATCTTGATCTCCAGCCTCAATGATTCAGCGGCCGATGCCCGCCGGCTGGCATCCATAGCCAGGAAGCTCCGTGCCAAAATCAACCTTATCCCATACAGCCAGGGCTGCGGAGCGGGTCTTGCGCCTTCACCCGGATCTCGACAGCAGGCGTTCCTTCAGACCCTGGAAAGCCTGGGGGTGGCGGCTACGGTGCGCCGCTCGAAAGGGGGAGACATCCGGGCGGCCTGCGGCCAGCTGGCCGGCAAGAAACGGGGGACCTGTTTCTAACCGCTCCTTGACCCGCCGGGGAAATAAACGTAATCCGCGAGCGAGACCGCCCGGCCTTTTCGGCTCCAGGGGACGCCGAGCTCGGAGGGAAGCGAATTTTTCTGGTAGCATTCGTCGAGCACCTCGGCTAGCCCGGCCACCGTGACCTCCCGGTTTCCCGGCTCTCCCTGCGATACGATGATCTCCCCCGGGAACTCTTCGACCTCCGGCCTGGAATCCTGGGCGCCGTTTACGGCAAGAGTCTGCCCCAGTGCTGCTTCGAGCCCGCAGGAGGGCAGGTCTTCGCCTCTCACCTGGTCGATCGCCTCCCACATTTTCCGGAGCGGCTCTCTGTCGGGGGTGCTGTAGTTTTTCTCGCCGGAAGGAAGAAAGCCTTTGATATCCGATTCCCTTCCCGCCGCTCTGACCGCACCCCGCTCAAATTCGTAGGAAAAAACCGGGCCGGTGTCGACAGCGGCGGCGTGGGAAACATAGAACAGAATTTCCACTCCGTCGCCGGTGTGGCAGCGGAGGGCGGCCGTGTCGAAGTTCTCGATCTTGTGGGCGCGATAGAGCTCGGCCTCGACCCGGACCGGCCGGGCTGCGGTCTCTCTCTCCCCGCCGAGGACATAGAACATGTTGTGGAGGTCGTGGGCCATGGCGTTGTTGGCCGGGCTGTCCAGGATCCAGCGGCCCTCGGCGTCTTTGAGTTTCCCGGCCCAGTCGTTTCTTCTGTAATAAGCTTCATTCCTCGGCCAGAGGTAGAGGCACCTGAGGCGGCGCGGCCGGCCATACATCCCGGCCTGGATGTCGTTCTTCAGAGCCTGGATGGCCGTGCTGAAAGACCACTGAAACCCGACGGCGACCCATCTCCCGGCCGCTTTTTCGGCTTCCCTCATCCGGAGAACCTCTTGGACCGTCCCGGCCGCCGGCTTTTCGCAGAGCACGCAGCTTTCCCGCAACAGGGCCAGGCAGGTTTGGGCGCAGTGGAAATGGATCGGCGAGGCGATGATGGCCAAGTCGGCGCGGTACCGCCCGTAGAATTCCTCCAGCTGTTCGAAGACCGGGATGTCCAGCGCCCGGAGCTCGGCCAGCTGCGGACATCTTCGGGGCTGGGGGTCGACGGTCCCCACAAGACGGAAGTCCCGCTTCTCTTTATTCTCCAGGAGCGCGGCGAGGTAGACGGCGCCCATGCCCCCGATCCCGACCAGGACTATGGACACCGGCTTTTTCATCACGGCTCAGTAGTCAGCGAGCTTATGGTACTCGTCGATCATCGCTATGACATTTTCGTAGCGGCTGCCCACGGCGATGCTGTGGCTTGTTCCCAGGATGAAGCGACCGCCCTCCTTGGCGCAGGCCATGGCCCGGCGCACATCCCCCCGCACGTCATCGGGTGTCCCGGCGACCAGGTTCTCCAGGGAAACGCCGCCCCAGAGGGCAAACCTTGCTCCATGGCTTTTTTTCAGCCCGCAGAGATCCATCCCGGCGGTTTGCTGGATGGACTGGTAGACGTCGATCCCGACCTCGACAAAGAAATCCAGGTAAGAATTGACGTTTCCGCAGCTGTGCAGGATGACCTTTTTCCCGAAGTCCTTGTGGAGACGGCATACCCGGGCCTTGTTGGCCTCCAGGAAATATCTCCGGAACATCTCCGGGCCGATGAATGGGCCGGTCTTGTGGCCGAAATCGTGGGCGAGCAGGACG
Source organism: Candidatus Aminicenantota bacterium (assembly GCA_003524335.1). Taxonomy (GTDB): domain Bacteria; phylum Acidobacteriota; class Aminicenantia; order Aminicenantales; family UBA8522; genus UBA8522. The sequence goes on from DQHV01000207.1 coordinate 21,181, forward strand.
GCATCAGAATCCGGATGGACGAGGACGGGGTCGGCGAGGTCCTGTTCGCGCCGCGCCTGGGCGGTCGCTGCGTCGATGAGTTCCGGTTCTTCCAGGAGGGCGAGCGATGCCTTCTCCAGGCCGCCCGGAAGCACCAGGCCGACGATCCCACCCGAAGGTCCGCAGATGAACTTCTTGTCCTTGAACTCGCGCACTACAGCATCGAGGACCACCCAGGAACGGGAGTCACGCTCGGGTACGGCCGGCTCCCGGAGGAAATCATCGAGCCTGAATGTCCTGGCCTCATTAGCCGGGTCCAGGACGCAGGTGATGTCTTCAGTCAGCGCAGAGTACTTGAAGACCCTCCCGTACCGGTCTTCCCAGGTGGAGTCATCGATCCTCCGCGGCGGGACGTCGTCTTTCTCCGGTGGGATCTCCCACGTGGCCATAGGGAAGGTGACGATATCGAGCTCGAGCCTGCGATGGAGCTCGATGTGGTCACGGCGGTAGCTCTCGGCCACCTCGTCATGCCGGCCTTCCCAGAAAGCGATCTGAGACTTGGCCTTGGCGCGGAGATAGGTCTCGTGGCCGATGACCCTCTCCACTGTATCGAAATCGACCGCGAACTCGCCCCAGGGCACGCGGTCGGGAATTCGTCCCTCGAGCGCCGCCTGGACACGTTCCTTGGAGTTCATCGGGGCTCGCGCAAAGGTCTCTCCAGAAGGTCGAGCTCGCGGAAGATCCCGGTGCGGGGGTTGAAGGAGAGCGTCTTTATCTCGAAGGCGGAGAGGTTGATCTTCTTCCTGGCCCCGGCCCAGGGGAGCGAGAGGAGCGCCGTCCGTTTTTTTCCCGTGGGTTCGAAGAGGCGGATGATGAGGCTCTTCCCGTCCTCCGCCTTCTTGAGCGCGGTGATTTCGACGGCTTCGCCGCTGAGCTCAACGAAAGGCCGGGGCTTTTTACCGCGGCCAGCGGGAAAGAAGGTCAGGACGAAGGGCCTCTCGTTCTTGGCCAGCGCCTCCCGGTCGACTGCTCTCAGACGCGAGGACAGGTCTCCTCCGTTGAGCCAGAAATGGAACATCCTCTCGCCCTGGTCGATCCGCGGCACATAGCGGTCTTGTGCGACCATAGGCCCGGAAGGCACCGGGTCGGCCGAGTAGGCGGCCGAGCGTAGAAGCGAGAGGCGCAGCTCGCCGCTTTTAAAATCGGAACCGTAGATACAGTCGTTGATGATGGTGAGGGCGGCCTTGTCTTTGGCGGAGACGGCGGCCACCCACTTCTGGGAGACCGCTTCGTTCCCGTCGGCTGGGAGATCGGTGACCCCGTAGGACGTTTGACCGATGTAGCGGGCTCTGGGAAAAAGCGTCGGGATTGAGAGCTTCAGCATTTTATCCTTTTCGCACCAGTGAACCCTGATCTCCACTTCAACCTCGGTGCCCTGCCTTGGGAGCAGGTACTTCAGGAAGATGACGGATCGGCCGTAAGTGAGAACCGACTCGACGACTGCCCGGACTGCGCCGTCTTCGATGACGCGGACGGACGCGGCCGGCTGGGCCGTGATCCCGGATGCCCGGCTTCCGTCTTTGGGCGAGGCCAGCTTGAACCGGCCGGCGAGGTCCCGGAATCTTTTAACGGTCATCCCCCATGGATCGGCGCTGTCGTCGATAACCAGGGGCGCAAAGGCGCCCTTGGCCAGGAAGTCTCGGCCGCCCGCCCGGTAACGGTCGAGGAGGCCGGTCCGCGTGTTGATGAGGACTTCAAGCTCGTCCGTCCGGAAGTCGACTTTTCCTCCCTCCTTCTTGAGTTGGGGAGCGGGCTTGCGGGGCCGCTTTTCGAGCCGGCAGATGAAGCGGCTGAGCCGGCCGGGTTCGAGGTCGGCCGCAAAGACGACCTTTTTTCGCCATTCGAGGTTGAGGTTGCTGACCTCTTTTTCAGGCTGGGAGGGGAGGGGCCGCCCCTGCGCAAAGACCTGGGGAAACTGGTACCCGCCCGACCAGTTGATCTCGGAGGGCTGGAATTCGCAGGACACGATGCCTTTGACTTTGAACGGGTGAGGGTTGTAGGCGAATACCGGGATCTCGCCCTGTGCCGGCGGCGCCTCGCTGTCGGCCAGGGCGAAAAAGGCCCGCGCCTTGATCCGGGAGAGGATCTCGAGTCCGTGGTCCAGCCTTCGGACCGACGATTCCTCGGCCGGCTGGATGGCGGAGCCGGGCAGGATGTCGTGGAACTGGCTGAAGGCTAGGTCATAGTGGGCCTCCCTGAGTTCTTCCTGTGGATACCTCATCAGGCCTTGATAGGCGGCGGCAGCGGCCATCTTTTCGGCCAGGAACAAGTCGTTTTCCAGGCCGCGGTGCTTCTGCTTGATTCGTGACATGGTCGTATAACACCCGACCGCCCAGGGATTCATGTCCCCTGTGTGCTTTGGAAGCGATGACCGCCGCTTCCCAAGGTCCCTGAAATAGGCTTCCGGGCGGGAATGCCGAATATCGAAATCCTTCCGCTCAGCCATCAGTTTCTTGAGCTCCACCAGGTCGATTTTGTAGGCGCCGCCCCCGTGGTCTCCGACTCCCCAGAGCAGAAGGCTCAGCTCGCGGTCCGGGTTGGCGGCGATCCAATCCAGGACTTTCTNNCGCCCCGCCGCCGGCCGAGTTGTAATGGGCGGAGACCAGCGAAGCCATGACCTCGGAACCGTCGAAACCGACCCAGATGAAGTCCTCGGCGGGGAGAGGACAATCGCTGCGGCCGGGCCGGCAGAATATGTAGGAATCATGGCCCGATTTGGCCAGGATCTGGACCAGTCCCCGGCTATGTCCGAAGGGGTCGAGGTTTGAGGCCGTCCGGATATCGACGCCAAATTTCTCCCGGAAATACTTCTTGCCTACCAGGATCTGCCGGACGAAAGATTCGCCGCAGGGCATGTTGCAGTCGGGCTGGAGAAACCATCCGCCGAGGATGTGCCATCGCTTCTCCTTGACCAGACGCTGGATCCTCTTGAAGAGCGCCGGTTCGTATTCCTCAACCCAGCGGTAGAGGATCGCCTCGTTATGGTTGAACACGAAGCCGGGGAATTCCTCGCAGAGGGAGACGGCGGAACGGAACGTGGACAGGGCTTCGCCGGCGCCCTCTTCCCAGTCCCACAACCAGACGGGGTCGAGATGGGCGTTGCAGACGAGATGAATTTTCTTGCGCGTCATAGGGCTTTCTCCTCGGTGCGCCGTCCCTTTCATCCTGACGGGAAGACTGACCTGGGGCCGCGGCGTGGATCGTCGGCATAGAAGTGCTCTTTGACTTCCATGGGTTTACCATTATAATGCTTCGCTTACNNGCAGGTGAGCCGCGGGGTTTTCCCTGCCCGAAAACCGGGCTGAGGCGGCGCCGGACTCCGGTGGGGAGGGCCGGGACGGAGCCGGCTCACATCTTGGTGGAAGCGGCGGAGGCGACGTCGGAGCTTTCGTCCTCGTCTTCGAGCTCGCTCTCGACGCCCAGAAGCTTGGCCGTTCCCTCGTAGATCATCCGGAAGGACTTCTTGGATTCCTGAAGCTCAGCCAGCTTTTCCCTGACTTTCTGGAGTTCCTTTTCGATCAGCGCATCCACCCCTTCGAGCTGCCGCTTGGCTTCCTGCATCGTCTTCTTGTAAAGATCTTCCTGTTCCTTGCTGAGGGCCATTCCTTCACTCCTTTATAGGCATTTCATTGGTTAGGCGTTTGACTCATTTTGAAATTGATGTCTATTGACTTCCAGACCCGGACCGGGATACCTTCTTTCTCGGCGGGCCGGAACTTCCATTGCCGGACGGCCGTCTCGGCCGATTTTTCGAACCCATAGCCGCCCTTAATCCCTTTGAGTATCTCGGTCCGGATGACATCCCCGGTTTCGGAGATCAGAGCGTTCACGGTCACGGTGCCGCTGATCCCCATGTTAAAAGCCTGGAGGGGGTATTTCGGGTTGATCCTCTTTATAAGCGTGGGCGGAACATCAACTCTGTCGAGAGGGAAAATATCACCGGGCTTGGGCTTTTCCACAACAGGCTCGGCAGCCGGAGACTCCTCTTGCCGCGGCTGGGATTGAGCGGGGGACTCACTCGGGGTTAAGTCCTCTGTCTTAGGGGGCGTCGCTTGCTCGGTGGACTCCCCAGTCGCCTCGGAATTGGGAGGGAGCTGTATCTCCAGACCAACCGGCTGATTCTCGGCCGGGAGGGCCGGTTGGATCTGGTTGACGATCTCCGACGTGTCCAATTGTTCGGCGGTATTTGGGGGCGTCTTCTTGGGCTCCGGCTTGGACTCGTTCTGCCTCGATGCCGAGGAAGCCTGGATTTCGTTCTGCCTGAGCGCGAACTCGCTCGGCAGCGAAGGCTGTAGGGAAGAAACCATCTGGCCGGGCGCCTCTTTGGGTTTCTTGGACTTGAGGACCATGAACGTCGATCCGGCCACGATCAGCACGGCCGCTAACACGCCCCCGATCAGGGCCAAGGGCGGTTTCTTCTTCGCCGGCGCGGCATACTCGTCGAAGAAAACCTTCTTTTTTTCGGGCGCGGCCNNGGCGCGGCCCTTACCGGCTCTGGAGCTCCCTTTTCCATGTCGAGGGGGATCTTGTCAATTTCGATGAGCGTTTGGTCGATGCCGAACGGTTCTTTCTCGGCGTAGATGGGCGCCCGTGCAGAGGGGTGGGGAATGTTATTCCCGGTCTTATCCTGGAGAGGGATCCTTTCTCTGATCTCCTTGGCGATGGGGATCTTTTCTTTCTTTTCCAACTTTTCCAGCCTGGGCTCGGGCTTGAAGACAGGAACCGGTCGGACCGCAGGCTCAGGCCTTTTCTTTTTTTCTTCTAGGCCCAGCCCGCCGATGGCGCCCTTGAGCATGGCCTCGATATCCCTGTCGACGCCGGCTCTCGCCTCTTTTCTCTCTTTGAGGAAATCCTTAACGGGTTCTTTTTTCCGAGCCGGCCCGGCCAGCCCGGAGACTGCCGCCTGGAGCTCTCTCTCTATATCCACGGGGCCCTTGCCGACTTTGAACTCGCGCGGGGCGGCCTGGGGCTTCAAGTGGCCCCACTCGTTGACGAGAGGAGGAGGCGGACTCTTGGGGGGAGGCGGGGGGGGACTATCGAGTTTCTTGGCCTGAGGCGCCGGCTTCACGCTCTTCTCCTCCTGGCCGTTGACTAGGAGGTTGAGCATCTTGGACCGGAGTTCGTCCTTGTTCCAGGGCTTGGTGAAATAGGCGGCGGCGCCATAAACCTGGAGAGCCTCCATCTTACAGGAGGGCTCCCGGTAGATCCCGGTCACGACGATGATCGGGGTTTTTTTGACGGGATCCTGGTTGATCCTCTTCATCAACTCAAAACCATGGAGTTTGGGCAGCATCGGCTCGATCATGACAAGGTCGAAGTCCTCGGCCTTGAACTTTTCGTANNTTGGACAAGGCAATAAGCGATTCCTCGTCGAAATCCACAACCAAGATCTTTTTGTCTTTCATCGGTCTTCCTATGGCCGTTCGGTTTTGCTCATCGCGGCTTCACCTCGCCGAAATGCATGCCTTGCGGATGACGGGATAATTGTGGAGGGGAGGAAATGAGGGGTCAATCACCCTTTGGGGTGATTTGGTGGATGAAATTGTTTCCCCCTGAGGGCTGATGGCCTGGGATTCCGGCGTTTTCTTGACAATGGAGAGCCGCCGGCATATTTTCAAAGAGTCGTGACCTCGAGGGAAAGATTGAAGCTGGCCATGGGCGCGGGCGTTCCCGACCGCGTGCCCGTGATGTGCCAGCTCAGCATCGGTCACATGCTCCTCCAGACCGGGCTTTCTGCGACGGCCTTTTGGAACTCGGCCGGAATCTTCGCCGAAGGGCTGCTGAACTTGAGAAAATCCTATAGCTTCGACGGCATCCTGGTCAGCCTCCACGGACATTCGCCCGACTGGGAGAAGAGGATCGCCCGAGTGGATAAAGAGGTTGACGGCGAAGTTGTCCATTGGAAGAATGGAGACAAAACGGTATTCCCTCCTGACGATCTTCCGCTGCATTTTCCGGCCGTCGAGCGAGCGGTCCCCAGCCTCTCTGATTTCGACCCGAGGTCTATCCCCGAAGAGGTTGATTTCATCCCCGTCTCCCAAGGGCTCGACTTCTCCATCGATCCTGAGCACTGCTTCGACAGCATCGACCTGATCGTTGCGCGGGCTGGAGCCGAGCATTCGGTCCACGGTGAAGTGACCTCGCCGTTTGACTACTACCTTCGTCATTTCGGGCATACCCAGGCGTTGATCGGCCTGGTCGAGGGGCCCGGCCTGGCGAAGGAGGTCCTCGAACGCTACACGGAAGGAATCGTCCGGCTGGCCTGCGGTCTCGTCGCCCACCGGGTGGACGCGGTCAAAGTTTCCTCCCCGTTTGCGGGCTCCGGATTTATTTCGCCGCAGTTCTACAGGGAATTCGTTATGCCCTATGAGAGCCGGATCGCCGGGGCCGTCCGCGGGCTGGGCATTCCGGCCTATATCCATACCTGCGGGGCAATCGATGACCGGCTGGAGATGATGGTCGGAGCCGGGTTCTCAGGCATCGAATGCCTGGACCCGCCGCCGCTCGGGAATGTCGAGCTCGCCGACGCCAAGCGCCGGGTCGGCAGCAGGGCGTTCATCAAGGGCAACATCGACCCGGTCCACGTCCTCCTCGGCGGGACGGTTGAGAGAGTGAGGCTGGACGCTAAGTTGAGGCTGGAGGCCGGAAAGCCGGGCGGAGGCTACATCCTGAGCACCGCCTGCTCCATCGCTCCTCGTACCCCGCGGGAGAACATCCAGGTTCTGGCCGAGGTCGCCGACGAGTCCGGCACATACTAGCGGGGGCGTGGCTGATGATTAAAATCAGGGAGGTGCAGGCCAAAAGCATCCTCAACAAATCCAAGATCCATGACTACTGCCTCAACCCCTACACCGGCTGCCAAGTCAATTGCCGCTACTGTTATGCCCGTCTCTTCATGAGGCGCTATTCCGGACACAGCGAGCCCTGGGGCGCATTCGTCGATGTCAAGGTCAATGCCCCCGAGCTCCTGCGCAAGCAGGTCGTCCGGGCGAAGAAGGGAACGGTCTGGCTCTCCTCGGTCTGCGATCCCTACCAGCCGCTCGAGGAGAAATACCGGTTGACGCGGCAGTGCCTTTCCATCCTGGCCGAGGCCGGGTTTCCGGTCAACATCCAAACGAAAATGACTCTGATCCTGCGCGACCTGGATATCATTGAACGGTTCGAGGAAATCGAAGTCGGGATGACTCTGACCACGGACGACGAAAGGATCGCCCGGATGTTCGAACCCGGTGCCTCGCCGGTCGGCGAGAGGATCGCCGCGCTCGAAACAATCCACTCCCGCGGCATCAGGACGTTTGCCTTTGTCGGGCCCCTTCTTCCCGGCGGGCCGGAGGGGCTCATCTGCGCCCTCGCCGGCAGGGTGGATAAGGTTCTGGTCGACCGCATGAACTACCTGGAGACCGTCATCGGCCTTTACCGAGAGCTCGGCCTTTCCGAGGCGGCCACCGACCAATTCTTCCGCGAACAGGCCCGGAGGATCGCCCGGGAAGCGGCCAAACGCGGCCTGCCCTGCGAGATACTTTTCTGATATAATCTTCTAGAGGAAATGGAGACTTCATGAAGAGCAAGATCGATGAGGCAGTCAGGCCGAAGATCGTCCCGCCGCTTCATGCCGACATTATTCCGGCCGTTCTCTGGAACAAGGCTTACCTGGATGCGGCGGCGGCCGACGGTCGGACCGTTCCCCTGGTCGTCGGGCTGGAGAGGGCGGACGGCTCGATCTCCCGCTACCAGACTGCCGTGTTCCCGTTGGAACACCCTTTATTCGAGGCTGGCCTCCGCCACGCCGAGCGCCTGGTCAAGTCGCTTCTCTGGATGTGGGGCGGTTATAAGGTATTCGTCGGCGGCCCCGTCTCCGTCGGAGAATATGTCCGGAAAGTTTACTCGCGCCGGGGCGAGCGCGCCTTCGACGCCGACCTGATGTCCACCGCCTACGGCAAGAAGTTCACCGTGGAGGTGACGGCCGCCGACTCCGTTCCTCCGGCTCTGGAGAAAACACGGCCCCTAGGCCGGCACCTCGACGGCTGCCGGATCGGGTTCGACCTCGGGGCCAGCGACCGCAAGGTCAGCGCCGTCGTCGAGGGCGAGAGCGTCTTCAGCGAGGAGCTCCCCTGGGACCCGAGCAACCAGAGCAACCCCCTCTACCATTATCACCAGGTCATGTCCGGGCTTCACCAGGCCGCTTCCCATCTTCCGCGGGTCGACGCCATCGGCGGGNNCCGCCGGGATCTACATCGACAACCGGGCCATGGTCGCTTCCCTTTTCCGCGGCATCTCGCGGGCCGAGTTCCGGAAGAAAATCAACCCGATGTTCCTGCGGATGCGCAAGGAGTGGAAGGTCCCGTTCGAGGTGGTTAACGACGGCGAGGTCACGGCCCTGGCCGGCTCGATGTCGCTCAACGCCAACCGTGTCCTGGGCATCGCTCTTGGGTCGAGCCAGGCGGGCGGGTATGTAAATGAAAAGGGCAATATCACCGGCTGGCTCAACGAGCTGGCTTTCGTCCCCGTCGACCTGAGCCCGGCCGCGCCCGTGGACGAATGGTCGGGAGACTCCGGCTGCGGCGTCCAGTATTTCTCCCAGCAGGCCGTGTTCCGTCTCGCCGGGAAGGCCGGGATCGAGCTGGCTGAAGATCTGGCCGCCGTGGACAAGCTCAAGGCCGTCCAGGACTTGCTCCATGACGGTGACAAACGGGCCCGGCTCATTTTCGATACAATCGGCTGCTATCTGGGTTATGGGATCGGCCACTATGCGGATTATTACGACATCGGCCACGCCCTGATCCTCGGCCGGGTGACCTCGGGCGAGGCCGGGCCGATCATCCTGGAGAAAGCCCGCGAGGTCCTGAAGGCAGAGTTCCCCGACTTGGCAGAGCGGTTGTCTCTCCATCTCCCCGACGAGAAAAGCCGCCGCGTCGGCCAGGCCGTGGCCGCCGCCAGTCTGCCGGTTGCGGAAGGGGAGTGAATCTTTGGAAAGCGAGAGCAACATGGAGCTAAAACTTAGAAAAATGGGAAATGAGATTTTCATCCCGGACGGGTCTCCCGTCCCCGGAGCCATCACGCGCACGTCGCACCTCGGCGTGGCCGCGCATCCCGACGACCTCGAGATCATGGCCTACCACGGCATNNGGTCATCGCCACAGACGGCGCCGGCAGCCCGCGCGCCGGCCTCTATAAGCGATACACCGATGAGGAGATGAAGGTCGTCCGCAAAAAGGAACAGAAAAAGGCCGCCCTGGTCGGCGAATACGCCGGCGTCGCCTTCCTCAACTACAGCAGCTCCGAGGTCAAGGATGCCAAGGATGCCCGTCCGAGGGATGACATTAAAGAGCTGGTCACCCTGGCCCGGCCCTAAGTCATCTACACCCATAACCCGGCCGACAAGCATGACACCCATGTCGCGGTGGGCCTCCGGACCATCCAGGCCATCCGGGAGCTCCCGGCGGAGCTCCGGCCGGAGCAAGTCTTCGGCTGCGAGGTCTGGCGCGACCTCGACTGGATGCTGGACGAGGACAAGGTCGGGCTCGACGTCTCCGATCACCAGAACCTGGCTACTTCGCTGGTCAGTGTCTTCGACTCCCAGGTGGCCGGCGGCAAGGGCTACGACATGGCCACGATCGGCCGCCGCCGCGCCCATGCCACCTACTACGCCACCCATGACGTCGATGTGGCCACATCGATGATCTTTGCCATGGACCTGACCGGTCTCGTCTCAGACCCGTCGCTGGATATCAAGGAGTTTGTGCGCCGGTACATCAACAGGTTCGCCGCTGACGTGAGCCGGCGGATTGATAAGCTCCTCTAATCCCGCGACGCGACCGTATCCCGCGCTGTTTTCTGGCTTGACGCGGGCGCGACCTTCCATTAGGATGGATGGCCATGACCATCATCCTGAAAACCGTGCTCGGCCTGATGACGGCCTTTTTCGGGTATTTTTACCTGCCCGATGTCTTCAAGAACAGGGGAGAGTTCTCAGCCAAGCCCTGGCCAGGGCTGTTCGGTACGGGGTTCATCACCAACTTCTTTGATACGTTGGGAATCGGCAGCTTCGCTCAGCAGACGGCGATCTTCAAGTTCTTCAAGTACGTCGATGACAGGGTCATTCCCGGGACGATGAACGTGGGCAACACCATTCCTACGGTGACCCAGGCCTTCATCTTCATGACCGCGGTCAAGGTCGAGCCTCTGACCCTGGCCTCGATGTCCGTGGCCGCGCCGGCCGGGGCCGTTCTCGGGGCGGGTGTGGTCGCCCGGATGTCGCGCCGCAAGATCCAGCTCGGGATGGGCTTCGGCCTCCTTATCGTTGCCGGGATGATCCTGGCGGGCCTTCTCAAGTGGCTCCCGCTCGGGGGAGAGGCGATCGGTCTGACCGGCGCGAAACTCGGCATCGCCGTGGTCGTGAGCTTCATCTTCGGGGCTCTGCAGACCATCGGGATCGGATTTTACGCCCCCTGCATGGCCACGGTCTATTCCCTCGGTATGCACCCCCGGGTCGCCTTCCCGATCATGATGACGGCCACGGCCATGCTCATGGCCGCCGGCAGCACCCGGTTTGTTAAGGAACGGGCCTACGACCGCAAGGCGGCCATCGCCCTGACCATTTTCGGCGTCCTGGGCGTTTTCCTGGCCGCATTCGTCGTCAAGTCCCTTCCCTTGACCGTCCTCAAATGGGTGGTCGTGGGGGTCGTCCTCTACACTTCGGTGTGGATGTTCATCTCGGCCCGCCGCTCCCGCCGCGAAGAACTTGCCGCCCGCTAGCGGACGCCGGGGCGGTTGAGTTTTCCCCTCCTTGGCTAATCCCTGTAGGTTTCNNGCTCCTCGAAAAAGGGGAAGTGGGCGGACTGTTCGAACCAGACCATCCTTTTAAGCGGAGCGCGGAGCTTCTCGAAGTAGCGCTTGCTGAGCTCGAAAGGGACGCAGTAGTCGTGCCGGCCGATGAAGAAATAGACGGGGACGCGGACAGAATGGACCTCCTCGGCCAGGTCGCCAGGAAACTCCGTCGAGCGGAAGTGTCGGTCGTACAGGCTTACGCCTTTTGTGATGTTGAGGATATCCGACAGGGTGTACTCGGGTGCCCGGATGCCCGTCCAGAGGAGGGGCCAGAAGCTCGTCGCTCCGTAGAGCTCGCCGCCGAATTTGAAGACCCATTTTTCGTAGACGCTCCGGCCTTTGAGCGCCAGCTCCCGGAAGGCCTTCCGGTTTCCTGCTTTATTGGCCTCCTGGCGGATAAACCGGTCCTGGATTGCCGGGATCTCGCTCGCGAAAGCCAGCTGCCCCATCCCGACATAAGCGTAGAAATGCTGGGGAGCTTTTTTGATCAGATGCATAGCGAGACGCGTACCCCAGGAATGGCCGGCGAGGTAGACCTTGGGCACATCGAACCGGTCCTTGAGATAGGTGATGAGTTCGAGGGCGTCCGCCAGGAGCTGAGCGTCCGTCAGGGAATCGGCCGGCACGGTCTTATCGTATGATTTCCCCGCGCCCCGGCGATCCCAGTGGACAACGATGAAATCCTTCTCCAGTTCCCGCTCAAAGGAGTGGGCCAGGTACATCGCCGGCATGCCCGGACCTCCGTGGAGGAAGAGGAGAAAGGGGTTGTTGATATCGCGGCCGCGGATGAGGATCCATTGCCGGCAGCCGCCGAGCTCGATCTCCTGGAGCACGGCGATGCTCTCGGGGATAATGCGGCCGTCTGCGTCCTTGAACTGCGGCGTGCTCGGCCGAGTGAAGAAGAGATAGCCGGTAGCGGCCAGGCCGCCTAGGATCAACAGGATAAGAAGGCTCAGGAGGAGCCGCCCGACCATTTTCAGGATTTTGTGCAGCATCGATGGAGTCCGACTTTCAAGGCTGAGATTATACTAAATCCGCAGCAATTCTCAAATGTGGCTCGGGGGAGTCCCTCAGAAAGACGCAGATTTTTCCCCGCGAGAAAAATCCGCTCCCTGTCCTCGCTCCGCTCTCCTCTCGGCTTGCCGAGAGGAACCATGCCCGCTGCGCTGCGGAGGGCTTT
>DQHV01000124.1 GCA_003524335.1 Candidatus Aminicenantota bacterium
TCGGGGCCGCCCTCCAGTACTTCACTGGCTCGAAGGCCCACAACATCAAGCTCCGCGGAATGGCCAAGGAAAAGGGCCTCAAGATATCGGAGTACGGTGTTTTCCGCGGAGCCAAAAAAATCGCCGGCCGGGATGAGGAAGAGGTCTATGGCGCCCTGGGCCTTCCCCTCTTTCCACCCGAGATGCGGGAGGACCGGGGCGAGATCGAGCTGGCCCTCCAAGGACGGCTCCCGGAGATCGTCGGCTATGGAGATATCCGCGGCGACCTCCACGTCCATTCCGATTGGAGTGATGGCCATGTCACTCTCTCCAGCCTCGCCGACCTGGCGCAGCGGCTGGGATACAGCTATCTCGCCGTCTGCGACCACAGCCAGGCCGCCAGATACGCCGGCGGCTTGACGGCCGACCGTCTCCGCCGCCAGATGAAGGAGATCACGGCCCTCAACAGCAAGCGGAAGGGGGTCCAGTTGCTGCTGGGGACCGAGGTCGATATCCTGGCGGACGGCTCACTCGACCTTCCCGATGAGCTGCTGGCTAAACTGGATGTCGTTGTGGCCTCCGTCCATTCCGGGTTCAGGAAGGACGTCACCGGACGGATGCTCAAGGCCATGGAGAACCCTCACCTCGACATCATCGGCCACCCCTCGGGACGGCTGATCTCGGGCCGCGAGGGCTACGATATTGACCTGGAGGCGGTGCTCGACGGCGCTCGTCGACTGGGCAAGGCCCTGGAGCTCAATTCCTACTACGACCGGCTGGACCTCAATGAGTTCTATCTCAAGAAAGCCAAGCAACTCGGCATCTCTATCTCACTCGGCACCGATACCCATTCGTCCGGAGGGCTCCAGATGATGCGCTTCGGCGTCGGGATCGCCCGCCGCGCCTGGCTGGGAAAAAAGGACCTTCTCAATTGTCTCAGCCCCGGCCAACTCAAGAAAAAGCTGAAATAGAGTTCATGGGTCCTGTCATGGCGCGTCCCCGTCCGTCCTCGCCTAAGACCCGCCCACCCGCCACCATTGGCTGCGGGCGGACGGGGACTAACGCCATGCCACCCATTCACTCTTGAATTGGGGACTAGACTGTTTGCACTCTTTCAGCCAATGGTGTATCTTCTATACGTTCCGAAAGGAGTTGTCCATGGTCAGTCTAGCCAATCAGCCGGTCCCTAAACTGCTGGGGTATGCCATCCGCGCGGAAATGGATGCCAACAGGATCTACACCAAGATGGCAGGCCGGGTGAGAAACGCCCTGCTCAAAGAAAAATTCCAGCTCCTGGCGCTGGAAGAGAAAAAGCACAAGGACATCCTCCTGCGTCTGTTCGCCTCGATCCGGAGGGGGGAAAAGCCGGAGATCCCCCTGGCCGTCGACGAGCGCCTGCTGCCTTCGGTCTCGATCAAGCCGTCCTCCAGCCTGGTCGATGTCTTGAACCAGGCCATGAACGCGGAGAAGTCCGCCCGGGAGTTCTACGCCTCCCTGGCCAATCGGGTCAAAGCGCCGAACAGTCAAATGCTGATATACTTAAGCAAGGTCGAGAACACCCACTATCTCATGCTGCGGAGCGAATACATCCTGGCTCTGCAGTTCGAGGACTACGCCGAAAAGGACGTCGATAAGGTCGTTACCTGACCTCTCTTATCCCTTCATCACCGCGACCGGAACCACTCGGGCCACCAGGCGGCCGATTCCAACCTCGTGAGAGACCCTGACCACTTCGTCCACGTCCTTGTAAGCGGCCGAAGCCTCTTCGGCGACGCCTTTCCAGCTCGTGGACTGGAGCTCGATTCCCTTTTTCTGGAGCTCGTCCCGGATCTGCTCGCCCCGGAAGCGGCGCAGCGCCTCGTGCCGGGACATGACTCGTCCGGCGCCGTGAGCCGTCGAGCTGAAGCTCAACTCTTCGGCTTCGGCCGTCCCGACAAGAAGGTATGAGGCCGTCCCCATGCTCCCGGGGATGATGACCGGCTGACCATGCGTTCTATAGACTTCGGGGATCTCCTGTCTCCCCGGGCCGAAGCTCCGGGTTGCGCCCTTGCGGTGGACGCAGACCTCCCGCGTTTTCCCATCGATCGTGTGTTTCTCGATCTTGGCCACGTTGTGGCAGACATCGTACACCTGCCGCATCCCCTTGGCGCTTCCCATGACCTTGGAGAAGACATCGCGCACCCAATGGGCGATCATCTGCCGGTTGGCGAAGGCGTAGTTCACCGCCGCGCACATGGAACCATAGTACTGTCGGCCGAGGGGCGAGCGGATGGGCGCATGGATCAGCTCCCGGTCGGGCAGCCCCTTGGTCCCGAGCTTGTTCTCCATCAACTCGATGTAGTCGGAGGCCACCTGATGACCGAGGCCGCGGCTGCCGCAGTGGATCATGACCAGGACCTGACCGACGGCGGTGATTCCGAAGACTCGGGCTAAGCCTTGATCATGGATATGGGAGACCTTCTGGATCTCGAGAAAATGGTTGCCGGCGCCCAGCGTCCCCAGTTGAGGGATGCCCCGTTCCAGGGCGCGGTCAGAGACGTGGGCCGGGTCGGCATCCTTCATCCGGCCGTTCTCCTCGGTCATAAGAAGGTCATCCCTTGTCCCATAGCCGTTCTCGACAGCCCACTCGGCACCCTTGGTCAGGATGTCCTTGAGCACGTTCCGGTTGAGCCTGGTGATGCCGCCCTTCCCGACACCGGCCGGAACTTCCTTGAAGATTTCCGCCAGCAGCTGCTTCCTTCTGGCAGCGATGTCCTGTTCGGTAAAGTCCGTCCGCAGCAGCCGGACTCCGCAGTTGATGTCGTAGCCGACTCCTCCTGGAGAGATGATACCCTCGTCCATGTCGAAAGCAGCCACCCCCCCGATCGGGAACCCGTAGCCCTGATGGCCGTCCGGCATGACGTAGGACATGCGCTGGATGCCGGGCAGGCAGGCGACGTTCCGGGCCTGCTGGAGGGTGAGGTCATTTCTGACGCTTTCCAGCAGCCGCGAGGAGGCGTAGATTGTCGCCGGCACCTTCATCTCCCCTTTTTTCGGGATCTCCCAGATGAAATCGGTTTTCTTCTGTAATTCCATGAATTACCCCTTAGACATCGACCACCACCTGGACGGTGACAGGACAGCCCTGGTCAATTTTCATCTCATTGTAAGTGACCGCCTTGACCTCGCCGAAAATGGCGTATCTGGCCGGCCGGTCATCGCCTCGGAAAACCGCCTGGAGGCGGAAGCCCTCGTCTGTCTTCTCGATTGTCAAGTCATTTACTGCCGCCACCAAGAACGAACGGGTCTCGAGCAGGTAGATGATCTCGCCCAGGAATCGGACGAGCAACTGTTCCAGGTCCCGGCCCTGGACGTCCACTGAACGGTCGATCTTTTTCTCCACTCCCGCCGGCTCCCACATCAGGGAGACTGTGGCCAGTGCGGCGTTGGCGAAAGCCTCCTCCAGGGTACGGCCGTAAGCCTGGAACTTCGCGTCAGCCGTGTGGTCGAGGAACCGGAACTTCTCGGTCAAGTTTTTTCTCTCCCCTAAGTCTATTCTAGCAGAAACACCCGGGGACACGAACCGGTTTCCAGAAAAAGCATGCCATCCGGACGTCAGCCTGCTTCTCCCGGCCTTGATCTCCTCGGCGCAGACTGGCCAACGTTATCCAGGGCCTGCCGGCAGTCGGAGATGAGGTCATCGATGTCCTCGATCCCGACGGAGAACCTGACCATCTGGGGGAGGATTTTCGCCTGGGTCAGTTCTTCATCGGTCTGCCAGGCGTGAGAAGCGATGACGGGCAGGCTGACCAGAGTCTCCACGCCGCCAAGGCTTGTCGCGTTCAGACAGACCTCCAGGCGGTCGACGAAGCCCATGGCGTCGGCCTTGTCTCCCCGGATGACGACCGTCACGATACCACCGAAGCCCTGGNNCGTCACGATACCACCGAAGCCCCGCATCTGCTTCCGGGCTGTTTCATGGAAGGGGTCGTCCGGCAGCCCGGGATAGTGAACCTTTTCGATTTTCGGATGACCCTTGAAGAACCGGGCAAGGGCTAGGGCGTTGGAGTTATGGCGTTCGATCCTGATGGGTAGGGTTTTCAGACTGCGCAGGAGGAGGAATGACGAGAATGGGGAAAGGACAGGGCCGTACTGGTAGACCCGCTCATGGCATTCGTGGATAAAGGCCTTGGTTCCCGCGGCCACTCCCGCCAGAACGTCAGAGTGGCCGCCGAGATATTTTGTCGCGCTGTGGACGACCGCGTCCACGCCGAGAAGGATCGGCCGCTGATTGACGGGCGTGGCGAAGGTGTTATCGACCATTGTCATCAGACCGAACCGCCGGGCCTGTTCGACGACACGGGAGATGTCGATGACCTGAAGGTTGGGGTTAGTGGGCGTTTCAAAATAGACGAGGCGCGAGTTGGGGCTGAGGTAGGACTTAAGGTCATAGAGCCCCTCGACGTCAGCGACGAATTTGACCTGGATACCGTGGCCCTCGGGAAGGGAATGACGGAGAAAATTCAGGGTCTGTCCGTAGAGCGTGGGCAGGGCGATGACCTCCTCTCCGGGGCGGACGGCGGATAGAATGGCNNAGACCAGGGCGTCTTCGGCCCCCTCCAGGAGGGCTAGCCGGCGGTTGAGTTGGTCCTCGGTGGGATTGCCGTCGCGCAGGTAGATGGGCTGCTTCCGCTCCCCTCGCTTCATGTAGCCTTCGATGGCGTTCGAGTCCGGGAAGATATAGGTAGAGGAATGGTAGATCGGAAAGGACACCGGCTCGCTCTTGCCGCGATTCGTCTCGTTTCCGTGGATGGCCAGGGTCGCAAGCTTGTATTTCGTAGGCATGTCGTCTCCTTGATCGCTTTTAGCGGCGTTCGATGGGCATAATCAGGCAGTTCGGCCCGCCCGTCCCCTTGGCTCGACATCGATGCCTCCGTCATCTCTTATTGCCGGCGGAAGAGACGGGCGAAGCTGGAAAGCCTGGACGAGCTCATCGCACTCCACATTCAGGCCTTGGAGGAGTGGATCGCGGGAAGGCTGAAGGCCGCCCGGTCGAACATTTGATGATCATGATAGCAGGCCGCCATGGTCAGCTCATAGAGATCCGTGATCAGGCCGAGGTCCTTCAACTCAGAATACTCCGGCGATCGGGCTGCCGCAGGAAGAACATTTTCCGCCTTTGATCTTGTTCTCCTCGACGGAGAAACCGCTCCGCCGAATCAGGTCCTTCCCGCACTGCGGGCAGATAGTCACTTCCGATTCCCCCCAGACATTGCCGATATAGATGAACTTCAGACCGGCTTCCCTGGCGAGGGCAGCCGCCTTCCGCAACCTCTCGATCGGAGTCGCCGGAGTTTGGGTGTACTTGTAGTCAGGATGGAAGCGGCTGATGTGCCAGGGGATCTCGGGACTGACGGAGGCGATGAAGCGGGCGATGGCAGCGAGTTCCTCGTTTCCGTCATTCATCCCCGGGACGACAAGTGTCGTCACCTCCACCCAGATGCCGAGCTCGCGCATCAACCGGATGGAATCGAGGACGGGCCCGAGGCGAGCACCGCAGACCTTCTTGTAGGTCTCTTCCTGGAAGGCCTTGAGGTCGACGTTGGCCGCGTCAAGGTACGGCTGGATCAGCCGCAGCGCCTCGGCCGTCATGTACCCGTTGGTCACAAAAACATTGGCCAGGCCCGCCTCTCGGGCGAGCTTCGACGTGTCGTAGGCATATTCGAAAAAAATCGTCGGCTCGGTATAGGTATAAGAAATGCTTCGGCAGCCCCGGGTCCTGGCAGCCCACACTATCTCCTCGGGAGAAAGCGGCTGGCCGCCGCCGAATCCCTTGTCCTTCTTCCCAGCCTGGGAAATCTGCCAATTCTGGCAGAAAGGACAGCGGAAATTGCAGCCGATCGTGGCGATGGAGAACGAGGTCGTCCCAGGAAGGAAATGATAGAGGGGTTTTTTCTCGATCGGGTCGATGTGGGCGGCGATGACCTCCCCATAGACGCGGGTGACGAGCTTCCCTTCCCGGTTTTCGCGGACGCCGCAGACGCCGAACTTTCCCGCCGCAACCTGACAGCGATGGGCACAGAGGAAGCAATCGACCTTGCCTCCTTCGAGGCTGCGCCAGAGCATCGCCTCTTTGATCATCCGAATTCCCCTGACCTCATATGAACGGGTCCTCCTGCATTATATAAATATCCCTGCCGGAAAGAAAGAATCCGCCGCGGCGGGCGCAATTGAGCCCGGGAGGGAGGATTGCCATTTGATTCCGGCCTCGAACCGGGACTACAGAAGAAATTGGAGGAAAGAATTTCGGGAAAAGAGACCTGAAGAACGGACCTTGACGGGGCCTCTGGGCGCCCTTTTCCCGTTGCCGGGGAACGGGTGGTCACGACTTGGGTTTGAGTTCGGGATGGAGCTTGACCGCCGAGGGGCAAAAACGCCGGACTAGGCATTCGGGACAGCGGGGTTTGCGGGCCTGGCAAGTTTTCCGGCCGTGGTTGACCAGCATATAATTGAAATCGAGCCAGTCCTTCTTGGGGACGAGCCTCAGCAGGTCTTTTTCGATTTTCTCCGGGTCACGCTGCCGGCTCAAGCCCAGCCGTCCGGAGAGACGCTTGACGTGGGTGTCGACGGCGATCCCTTCAGCGATACCGTAGCCGGAGGACAGAACGATGTTGGCGGTCTTACGGGCGACACCGGGCAGGGTGATTAGATCGGCCATGTTCGCCGGCACCCGGCCGTCGAAATCCTCGACGATCTTCCGGGCGGCGCCGATGATGCTCTTGGCCTTGTTGCGGAAAAACCCTGTCGGCCGGATTTCGGCCTCGAGTTCCGCTCGGTCAGCCGCGGCAAAGGCCGCCGCCGTCGGATACTTGCTGAAGAGAGCTGGCGTGATCTGATTAACCCTCTTGTCCGTGCATTGGGCTGCCAAGATCGTGGCCACCAGGATCTGGAGCGGCGATTCAAACCCCAGCGCCGTACGGCTGCCCGGATATTCCCGGCGGAGAATGAGGATAATCTTGCCGATCCGTTCTTTGGCCGGACCCATGGTTTTCCTAAGGTCCGATATGAAAGAGGTCCTGGCCCAGGTTGAAATCCTCGGCGTCATAATAATCCGGGAACCGGCTGAGCAAGTCGATCTCGGACTTGATCAGGAAATAATGGCTGCGCTCCACCCGGCTCAGGTACTCGAGCATCTTCTGGCTGCCGGAATCGGTAACGACACCCCGGGCGTCCCTGTAATATTGCTCGGCCAGCCGTTCCGCCTCGAGAGCCAGCTTGAACATGTCGAGGATCGTGGCTTTCTCGCTCCAGCCGGCCGATGTCCTCGGCCGGGCCGGTTTCTCCGGGATCTTCAGCTCGACCTCCGGAAAGCGCTGGCCATGGAGCCTCTCTAGGATCTTGCGGTGCTTCTTCTCTTCCATGACCAGGAACTTCAATTTCTGCTGCAGAAGAATGTTCTTAACCTCTTCGAGGAGTCCGGCATAAAAATCGGCCGCCTCGATCTCCGCCCGGATAGCGACCGCCAGGACCTCGTAGGGCCGCAACTTGGGGTCTAGAGCCATGGTCTTCCTCCCCGCGTCAGTCTAAGGGCATCGCCCTAGAACTTGACGAATTTCTCTTTGGGCGCGCCGCAGACCGGGCACTTGTCCGGGGCTTCGCCCTCAGCCGTGAACCCGCAGACGCCGCAGACCTGGACCGGAAAATAGTCGAGGTCCTTACCCTTGTCTACGGATTCCTTGGCCCTCTTATAGAGCCCGGCGTGGACTTTCTCGGCGACCAGAGCGTAGTTAAACCACATCACGGCCGTCTTTTCTCCCTGGTCCTCAGCGACTTTAATGTAGGCCGGGTACATCTCAGTAACCTCGAAAGTCTCTCCCTCGATGGCCGCCTGGAGATTCTCGACGGTCTTCCTGATTCCGCTAAGCGTCCGCAGGTGGTTGGTGGCGTGGATCTGCTCGGCGAAGCTGTTGGCCCGGAACAGCCGGGCGATGTTGGCGAGCTTTTCTTTCTCCGCCGCCTCGGCGAAGGCCATGTACTTCATATGGGCCTGGCTCTCGCCGGCAAAGGCGCCCTTCACGTTCTCTTCGGTCATCTTTTTCATCTGAGCCTCCCTAAATTTGGATCATTTTCTCGATGGCTCCCCTCGCCCTCTGGCTGATGGCGGCAGGGACCTCGACGCGAAATTGCATCTCCTCCAAGGCTTTCCAGACCTTGATGAGGTTGATTTTCTTCATGTTCGAACAAAAGGCCAGCTCCTTGACCGGGTAGAAGGCGGTCCGCGGGTTCTCCTTGCGCAGCCGGTAGAGTATGCCGGCTTCGGTGCCGACGAGGACTTCCTTGGCCGACGTCTCCCGCGCCGCCTTCACCATATTGCCCGTGGAGATGACCTTGTCGGCCAGGTCGATGACTTCGGGCCGGCACTCGGGATGAACCCAGAGCTCGGCCTCCGGATGCGTTTTCTTTCTGGCCTGAACATCTGCGGCCAGGATCTGGTTGTGGACATAGCAGTAGCCGTCCCAGGCGATGATCTTTTTTTTCGTCTGGCGGGCGACATAGGCGGCCAGGTTCTTGTCCGGAGCAAAGAGGATCTCATCGTCGGGAAGGGAGTTCACGACCTTGACGGCGTTCGAGGAGGTGCAGCAGATTTCGGACTCGGCCTTGACCTCGGCCGTCGTGTTGACATAGCTGACGACCTTGCGGCCGGGGTAACGCGCCTTCCATTCCCGGAGCTCCTGGGCGGTTATCATGTCGGCCATGGGGCAGCCGGCGTGAAGGTCGGGCAGAAGAACGGTCTTCTGGGGAGAGAGGATGGCGGCTGTCTCGGCCATGAAATGAACACCGCAAAAGACGATGACCTCGGCACTGCTCCGGGCGGCTTCTTGGCTCAACCCTAGCGAGTCGCCCGTATAATCCGCAATGTCCTGGACTTCGCCGATTTGATAATTATGGGCGAGGATGACTGCCTTCCGCTCCTTCCGGAGCTCCGCGATCCTGCCCAGGATCTCTTCTTTGTTCATGCTTTCTCTCGACATCCCTATTCTTTGATTTTCCGAACATAGACGCGATAGATTTCTCCGTCCTGCTCCAGCCCGAGGAACTCCTGGCCGGTCATCTTGCACCAGGCCGGCATATCTCCCTTGATGCCTTCGTCGGTAGAGAAGACTTCGAGCACTTCGCCGGTCCGGAGCTCCTTGATCTTCTTGGCCGTCTGGATAATGGGCATCGGGCAGAGGAGCCCGAAGCAGTCCAGCTTGACGTCCGACTTCATTTTCTCTCCTCAGGTCCTTGATCCGGGCCGAGCAGCGGTGCGCGCTCGTGAGAGGCCGGCGAACCCGCGCTCACTCCGGCTCGAGGTCGGCCCCGCACTTGGCGCATTTCTCCTCGCCCTTCTTGGTCAGGTTGCCGCAGTGCGGGCACTCCTCTAGATCGACATGGCAGGCGGCGCAGGCCCCTTCCAGACCCTCTATGGGGCCGTCGCAGTACGGGCAATAGCACTTGCCGGCTTCTTGCGACACCTCTGCCTGCTCGGCGGCATGCTTTTTCCGGTAATCCGAGATCGCCGCGTGCAAGGCGTCGGCGCCCAGGTTGGAACAGTGCAGCTTGTTCTTGGGCAGTCCGCCCAGTTCCTCGGCCACGATCTCGTTAGTGATCTTCATGGCTTCGTCCAAGGTCCTCCCCAAGGCCATCTCGCTGACGATGCTGGAGACGGCGATGGCGGCCCCGCAGCCGAAGGTCTGGAACTTGATGTCTTCCAGCTTGTCGTCTTTGACCTTGATGTAAAAGGTCATCATATCGCCGCAGACCGGGTTCCCAACCTGTCCCGTACCATCAGCGTCCTTGATCACCCCGACGTTGCGGGGATTCTGAAAATGATCCATGACTTTATCGGTGTAAATCATTTCTGACTCTCCTCCAGGAATTTCGTATAGAGGGGGGACATCTTCCGCAGTCGGTCGATGATGGGCGGAAGGACCTCTAAGAGATAATCGATGTCTCCAGCTGTGTTACCCTCCACCAGGCTGAAGACGAGAGAGCCCTGGGCCAGGGCATGATCGATGCCCATGGCCAACAGCACATGCGAGGCCTTGAGGGCCCGGGAGGTGCAGGCCGAGCCGCTCGAGACGGAGATGCCTTTCATGTCCAGGTTCAGGAGCATGCCCTCACCCTCGATGAACTCAACGCAGAAACTGGCCTGATGGGGCAGCCGTCTCTCTCGGTGTCCGGTGAGATATACCCGGTCTACTTTCTGGGGGAGCCGGTCGATCAGACGGTCGCGGAGGGTCTT
>DQHV01000232.1 GCA_003524335.1 Candidatus Aminicenantota bacterium
ACATGGAGTACCTCCAGTTCCACCCGACCTCGCTTTTTCACCGCGACGCCGACGGTTTCCTGATCTCGGAGACAGTGAGGGGAGAAGGCGCCCGCCTGAAAACGAAAGAAGGCCAAACGTTCATGGAGAAGTACAGCGACCGGCGCGACCTGGCCCCGCGCGACGAAGTGACGCGGGCCATCTATGAGGAGATGACCAACAGCGGCTCGAAGTATGTCCTGCTTGACCTCGCCTCCTACGCCAAGGTGGACATCAAGAAGAGGTTTCCCTTTATCTACCGGACCTGCCTCGAGTACGGCCTCGATATCACCAAGGAGCCGATTCCCGTGGTGCCGGCCGCACATTACTGCTGCGGCGGCGTCCTGGTGGACAGCTGGGGGAGAAGCTCGCTCCGCAACCTCTATGCAGTGGGAGAGGTGTCCTGTACCGGAGTCCACGGGGCGAACCGCCTGGCCTCGACCTCGCTCCTGGAGGGATTGGTCTGGGGAACGCGGGCCGCCCAGGACATCGCCTCCCACTTCGACCCGGCGCTGCCCTACGAGCCCGAGGAGATCCATCCCTGGTATTACCCGGACAGGGAGGAAGAGATCGACCCTGCACTTATCAATCAGGATTGGCTGACCATACGCTCGACGATGTGGAACTATGCCGGGATCATCCGCACCAAGAAAAGGCTGGAAAGGGCCAAGGCGGACCTGGAGTACCTGCGGCACCGGATCGAGAGGTTCTACAAGGAAGCGAAGATGGACTCCAAGGTAGTCGGGCTGAAGCATGGAATCCAGGTCGCCCTGATGATCACGCATGCGGCCCTGGCCAACTCGGTCAGCCTGGGCGCTCACTTCCGGAAAGACTAATTCCGGGACACCATATCAATTTCCGATTTATTCAATCGACAGAAGAACGAGAAATTCGGAAATTGATATGGTGTCCCCAATAGGAGTCTTTTTTTATTCACGATGGCTTTAAGGATTTCTGGCGCCAGCCGGGCGAGGTCTTTCTCTTTGTAGTCGGAGCTCCGGACTTCCACCCGGTCCCCGGCGACCAAGCAAGAAAACGTTCTCGAGGCCCGGGCCAGCCTGGCCTGGGGATTCCCGGGGTCCTTGGCCATCTCGGTTACCCGGATCGTCATCGTCTCTTTCGTTTCCAACGACTGGATGAGGATAATGACATGGAGGTCTTTGTTCGTATCATCATCGTCCTCTCCCACGAAGAACTCTTGGCGGATGAAATCCTCGCCGGGGTAAGGCCCCATCTCCTTGACCTCCGTGTAGATTTGTTTCAGGACGGCGAGATGTTTCTTAACAGCTCCAGGCCCTGACGGTGCGGCCAGGGCGGCCGTGAACCCGAGTGAAAGCAGGACAGCCCCGTCCGCCCAACGGTGGACGAGATACCGAAGCTGTTGGGGCCGGGTTCTTACGGCTTTCATCGGATTTTTTATTCATACCATAAAATGAGGCGGAGNNATTTTATTAAACCTGGCATGTAACTTGCAATTAAATATGGAAAATTGATGCCTATGCGTATGAAAAATTTAAGCTATAGGAAAAAGGAGGTGAGAATCAGCAGGTATCAAACTGTGCTTGGGATGGAGTTCGGAGCGGATAGTGCTTATCCGCTCGAGGGAAAGTTTTTAGATTAGGAGAAAAAGGAGGAAATTAGTGAGTAAATGGCGCAATTGTTTACTCGCTCTAGTTGGCATCCTCGCTGTCAGCGGAATCCTTTCCGCCCAGGCTCCTACCGGTAGAGTTTACGGCGCGGTCACCGATGATGACGGGAATCCACTTCCCGGCGTCACCGTCGAAGCGACCAGCCCGAAGTTTATCGGTAAAGCCACGACCGTGACGGATGCCGAGGGCGTATATCGTTTGTTTGCCCTCCAGCCCGGAACGTACAAGATCACCTTCAACCTGCAGGGATTCAAACCCATGACCAGAGAGGGGATCGTCGTTCAGCTGGAAATGACGATCAAGCTGGATATCATCCTGCAGATGGGCGCCCTGGAAGAGGAAGTGACGGTCATCGGGCAGTCGCCCCTGATCGATGTCAAGAGCACGATGAAGGGCATGACTCTGACCAAAGAGATGTTCGAGGTCCTTCCCCGCGGAAGAAACTTCGACACTCTGGCCACGGCCGTTCCGGGCGTCAACTATGAGCCCTGGCTGGGCGGCCTTTCCGTTGACGGCGCTTCCGGTGCCGAGAACATGTTCTACATCGACGGCACCGACATCACCGCCACCCAAACCGGACTCCTGAAGCAGTCGGCGGCCTTCGAGTTCGTAGATGAAGTCCAGATCAAGGCCAGCGGCTACTCCGCCGAGTACGGCGGCGCTCTGGGCGGTGTGGTCAGCGTTGTGACCCGGCAGGGCGGCAACGAGTACCACGGTGAGCTCATCGGCTACTACGAGGGGTCGAAACTGAACGGAAAAGAGAGAGACACTCTCCGTCTCAACCCCTACGACATCATGAAAGCCGAGTACGTCAATTACCAGGACCTCTACGGCAAGGAGCTCTATCATCGCTATGAAGGCGGTCTCAGCCTNNACAATCGACTTCCTGTCCACCGCGGCAACGGACAGCCTGAAATACACGAGGAAGTATTACGCGTACAATTTCCAGGCCAAGCTCACGGCCCAGCCGGTCGGCTTCATGCGGGTCGGCGCCTCCTTCACCAACAACTTCAGCAAGTACAAGGGCAACCTCCCCGCCCGTGACGGCACCGGCAACATCGCGGACGTCTATGACAAGTACGGCTACAGCTACCCCAACTACTCAGCCTCCGCGTTTGCCGACCTGACCTTCGGCAACAACTTCATGATCAACGTCCGGGCAGGCCGGTTCTTTTACAACACCACCAACCAGCTCGTGAACTCCTCTGCGCCCCGCTGGCTCCTGTCCGGAAACGGGACGCAGTATTTCGACGGCACCGCGCTCCAAATCCCCGCCGACTACCAGAGACCCAGAGGCTGGCAGAACCACGCCCGGATCTACGAGATCAAAAAGAACGTTAGGTACAAGAACCACGCCGAAGCCGATTTCACGTTCTATCTGAACCTCGCCGGCGAGCATGCCTGGAAGGCCGGAATCGGCTACATCCGCCAGGGAGAGGACGAGGACAGCTCGGTCAACTCGGAGTTTCCCGAGACCTACTTCAACTGGGGCCGTCCCCTGGTCCTCTTCGGTAAAACTTACACATCCGGGACTTACGGCTATGTTGAAGTCCGCGGCAATGCGGACACCGGTCCTTTTGGCTCGTTCTACAACGTCTATAACGAGCGCTGGGCCGTCTACCTCCAGGATTCCTGGACGATCGCCGACCGGTTCACCCTGAACCTGGGTCTCCGGGCCGAGTCCGAATACATGCCTCCCTACACGGCCAGCCTCCCGGCCGGCTACGAGAACTGGAGGCCGATGGAATTCGACTTCAAAGACAAGCTGTCTCCACGGCTCGGGTTCGTCTATGACGTCTTTGGCGATGCCAGCCTGAAGGTCTTCGGAAGCTTCGGCCTGTATTACGACAATCTCAAGACCTACATGGCCGTCCATTCTTATGCCGGTTTCAAGTGGAAGAGCGGCTATTACCAGCTCAACGACTACCGTTGGGATCAATGGGGCGCTACCCCCCCCGCCGGCAACCCCCTGATCAAGGTCGACGATGTGAACGGCAATCCGGTTGATGCCATCATTGACTGGCGCGCACCTTCGTTCGAATCCACAGATCCTGACCTCAAGCCGGTCAGCCAGAGAGAGTTTTCCCTCGGGTTGGAAAAGATGCTGATGGAGAACCTCTCCTTCACTGCCCGCTTCGTCCAGAAGCACCTCCGCTACATGATCGAAGACGTGGGAGTCCTTGTCCCCGGTCTCGGAGAACAGTACTTTGAAGCCAACCCGGGCTTCGGCTACACTCTGCACGAAGGCAACGGCACCGGCAAGATGGATAACAAGTACCCCGAAACCCCCAAGGCCAAGCGCGAGTACTACGCCGTCAACGTGAGCGTCGACAAGAGGCTGGCCAACAACTGGCTGGGCGGGTTCTCCTACACCTGGAGCCGGCTGACCGGAAACACCTCCGGGTTGGCGGCCTCCGATGAGTATGGACGCGTCAGCCCCTACGTCGAGAGAATGTTCGACAATTGGGCGATGGCCGTCACCAAGGACCTTAGCTACATTGATGGGACCCTGCCCACCGACCGCACCCATTTCTTCAAGTTCTACGGCGCCTACACCTTCCCCTTCCGCCTGACTATCGGCACGGTCATCAACGCCATGAGCGGTGTCCCGTTCACCGAGACCTGGTCCGTCCTCGGCGCCTATTTCTATCCCTTTAGCCGAGGCAACGAAAGAAACGGAACTTCCGGCGACGACATCGTGTCGAGCCGGACCCCCTTCCTCTGGTTCGCCAACGCCTACGCCGAGTACAACCTGAGGCTCGGGAAGTACACGCTCAACTTCAATGTCAACCTGGACAACGTCTTCAACATCGGCACCTCCAAGCAGCTAGTCATGAACCGGGCCCTCTACGGGCTCGGTGTCGACGAGGACACGGTCCTGAGCGGCAACTGGGATCTGACGTCCGCGGACTACGGCTTTGTCCAAAGCCCGACGTACAAGATGAAAACAGAGTTCTACGCCCCGATCTCAGTCCGTTTCGGACTCAAGTTCATCTTCTAGTTCAGAAGCAGAAGCAGACGCTCAAACCCGCCTCTCCTTCGGGGGGGGCGGGTTTTTTT
>DQHV01000185.1 GCA_003524335.1 Candidatus Aminicenantota bacterium
GGGCCGGTCTGACCCATTCGATCCAGGTCGGCCCACTCGGACGAGCCGATGAGATGACAGGCCAGCCCGGTATCATTGAAAAAGAGCTTTGGAGTTTTGACCAGTCTCTTGGCAGGATGGCCGGAATACGGCTGGATGAGGAAGACCTGGTAGGTCGTCTGAAGGATGTTCATGTAGCGACGGAGCGTCGTGAACGGAAGCCCGGTCTCCCTGGCGAAATCGGAAAGGTTCAAGAGCCTCCCGGTTCGGAAAGCGGCGAGGCTCAACAATCGACTAAAATCAGGGAGATGCTCGAGCGCNNCGCGGCTTTGAAGGAAGTTGTTTTTGAAGAGTTTTTACGTCCGGCGCTTCGAAAAGAGCTTTGAGAGTGGAGGGACATGGTCGCTGCCGGATTTCGGCCCAAGTGAAGGGATGGAGAGTATGGAGGGCGACGCGCCCGGCGAGAGTTTCTGCAACCCCGGCCAGGGTCATCAGGTTGGCCGATCCCGTGAGCAGGAATTGGCCGGGAACACGGTTCCGGTCGATAGTTTTCTTGACGGCGCGGAGAAGATCCGGCGCCCTCTGGACTTCATCCAAGACAAGAGGGGGGTTCAAACCCGCCAAAAAACCGTCCGGGTCCCGGAGCACAGCGTCGAGGACGGCCCTGTCGTCAAGCGTGATATAGCGGGCCTTCCAGGAGGGACCTATCAACGAGGAAGCCAGTGTAGACTTGCCGACCTGTCGGGCTCCGGTCAGGAGCACCGCCGGAAAATGCCGCAAGGAGAAGAGAATCTGCTCTTGTAGAAAACGCGGAACCACGGCTAATATTTAGCCATTGAATGGCGAATTTGTCAAGTACTGGGCACTGGTCTCAGCTGATCTCGCCGGTGAGATAGGCGCGGGTGCGGGGGTTCTTGGGGTTCGCAAACACTTCGGCCGCCGGGCCGTGCTCGACGAGCTCCCCCAGATAGAGGAAGGCGATATAGTCAGCGATCCGCTTGGCCTGCCTCAGGATATGGGTGACCACGATCACCGTATATTCTTCCTTAAGCTCGATCAGCCGACGCTCCACGTTCTGGCTGGACTGCGGGTCCAGGGCCGAGGTCGGCTCGTCCCCCAGGATGATCTCGGGGCCGACTGCGAGCCCCCGGGCGAGGCAGAGGCGCTGCTGCTGGCCGACCGAAAGCCGCGAGGCCGGTTCCCCCAGCCTGTCCTTGACTTCCTCCCACAGCCCGGCCATGTGCAGATAGTGCTCGACGATCTCGCCCAGCCGCTTTTTATCGATATGATTATGGATGCGCGGACCATAAGCGACGTTGTCGTAGATGGACATCGGCAAGACCTGGGGCCGCTGAGAAAGGAGCCCCATTTTTTTTCTCACCTCGGTGACCTCCGTCCGCGGGTCATAGATGTCGATGCCGTCCACCAGGACACGGCCTCCGACCCGGACGCCGTCGAGCGGGTCGAGCAGCCGGTTCAGGGACTTCAGCAGCGTCGTCTTCCCGCAGCCCGAGGGGCCGATGATGACCGTGATCTTGTGATCCGGGATATCGATGCTGATATCCGTGAGAACCCGCAGCTCATCAAAATAGACGCTCAGATCTTGGACGCTGATATGCGTTCTGGTTTCCATGGGCGTCTCCTCCTATTTGATAATATGCCGGGTGTATCGTTTACCCAGGCCTCTCGCCAGCAGGCTGATGACGAGGATCAGGACGGTGAGGATGGCCGCTGAGGCATAGGCCCTCTGCTGGACCTCTGGAAAGGGCGTTCCCAACTGGAAAAAGATCGCCAGGGGCAAGGTCGCCGCCGGCTGGAAGAGCGAGGTCGGGATGCGGTCGGTGAACCCGGCCGTGAAGAGGACCGAGGCGGCGTCCCCGATCCCCCGGCCGAAGGCGATCAGGACGGCGGTCAGCAGTCCGGGCAGGCACTGCCGGACAACGACCTTCAGGGCCGTCTCCAGCCGGGTGGCGCCCAGCGAATACGAGGCCTCCAGTAGCTCATTCGGGACCATCCGGATGACCTCGTCGGCCGCCCGGCTCATGATCGGGAACTCGAGGAGTCCTACGGCCAGAATCCCGGCCAGGAGGGACGACCGCAACCCGAAAAAGATCATGATGATGAAACCGAAGGCACCGTAAACGATGGAAGGAATCCCCCAGAGGACATCCAGGGAAAAGCGGGTCAGGGAGGCCAATCGCGACCGCTTCTGCGCATAGACGTTGATGTAGAGCACGACCGGGAGGCTGAATAGAATGGCCAGGACGGTCGCTCCAGAGGCCAGATACAGAGAGCCGACGATGGCGTTGAGGATTCCGCCTTCTCTTCCCAAGTAGTAGCCGCCCTTGGGGGTTTGGGTGATCATCGACAGGTTCATGGCCGGCAGGCCCTTCCAGATGATCGTCCCCATGATCAAGGCCAGACAGCCGATGACGACCAGCACGGAGGCGGCCATCAGCACCCGGAAAATACCCTCTTTCAGCTTGCGCCGCCTGAGCCAGTGGAGTGAGGAGGGATGGCTCACGCCGCCCTCCGTTCGACCCTGACCAGGATCAGCCGGGCCAGGACATTGAAAAAGAGCACGACGAGGAGGAGAACCGCCGCCGCCAGCATGAGCGCCGCATCATAGAGAGGCACGGACATCATCTCACCGTAGTTGTTGGCGATCAGCGCCGGGAGTGGATAGCCGCCATCGAAGACCGAGCCGGGTAGGCGAGGGATGTTACCCACCACCATGAGCACGGCCATGGTCTCGCCGAAGGCCCGGGACAGTCCGAGGACTATGGCAGCGATGATCCCCTGGAGTCCTTTCTTAAGAACAACGTGATGGACGGTCTCCCATTTCGTAGCTCCCAGGGAAAGAGATGCCTCCCTCATCGGATAGGGGATGGACGAAAAAACCTCGAGAGAAACCGAAATGATGGTCGGAAAGATCATGATCGCCAGGACGATGCCGCCCGCCAAGATGGTATAGCCGCTTGAAGTCACGCCAAAGAGCGGGGCGATGACTCGTCCGACCAGCGGGACGACCAGGAGCACGCCCCAGACGCCGTAGATGACCGAGGGAAGACCGGCCAGAAGGTCGATGATAGGCTTGGTGAATTCCCGCACCGAAAGGGGTGCGTATTCGGACAAGTAAACAGCGGTGAGGAGCGAGATCGGAACGGCCAGCACGAGGGAGACAAAAGTGACCCACAGAGTCCCCATGATAAAGGGGAGAAGGCCGAAATCGCCCTTCAGCGGAGACCAGGCCGAAGAAAAAAAGAGGGAGAAGAACGGCTTTTGGGCCAAGATCGGCCGGGCGCGGATAAACAGCCCGATAAGGATCAGCAGGACTAGAAAGGTGGGCACGGCGGTCAGGACGAGCATCGTCCTTTTTGCCAGCCGGTCCTTAAGAATCCTCATCGGATGTTTCTAACGGCCCTCGATCTTTCTCCGCCCGTCTGCCAGCTTTTCCGGGCTCAAGCCGATATAGCCGGTTTCGGCGACGAACTTCTGGCCTTCGCCGAGGACCCAGCGCAAAAACTCGACCTGGAGGGGGGCTTGCGGCCGGCCCTTGCTGACCAGGTAGAGGTCGCGCGCCGGCGGCGAGGGATATACCCCTTGGGCGATGGCCGCGGTGATTGCATCGCGATCCTGGTAGACGCTCTCCGCCGGCTCGATCTTCCCGCTGCCGTCGAGGTCGATGGGCAGGATCATGATTCCCGGCAGCGGCTTCAAGGTCTTGGCATCATAGGCATAGTTAATGTTGTTGAATCCGATGCCGAGGGTGTCGCGGCGTACGGCCTCGGCCAGGCCCGGATCTCCGTAAACGCCGATCCCCTTGAGGTCTTCTTGCCTCTTCTCAAGAAAGGCCGCCCAAGTCTCGGCCGCACCGCAGGCATCCGATCGGGTGTATACATGAAGGGCGGTTTTGTCGGCAGTCCCCAGGGCGTCTCCCCAGGTCTTGGCCGTCTCCGTAATCCAGACGGCGATAAAGGCCTCCTTCTTAAGGCCCGAGCTAAGTATCCGGTCCAACAAGGGGTTCTTCGCGCTGATCGTAGGGACGACGCCGTCCTTGACGACGGCGATGGCAAAGGCCCCTTTCTCGACTTCGATCGGATGGATTTCGCGCGAGACCATCCCCAAGTCCACGACCCCGGCCAAGGCGTCGGCAATCCCCTTCCCGGCGCCCCCTGCCTGGACATCAACTCTGACCTTGGGGTGAAGCTTTCTGAACTCCTCGCCCCACTTGACGGCCATCGGATAGAGGGCCCAGGCGCCGGAGAGCGTAATGGTCCCGGACAGTTCTTGAGCAGGCGGCGGGACAGAGACGGCGAGCATCGAGATGAAGGCAAAGGTGATCATTCCACCGAGAAGTCTTTTCACAGCGTCTTCTCCTTCCATATTAATACATATAATCTATCGATCATGTCGACTATTATTGGAAAAACAAAAGGCTTCAGGCGCCCCTCCTCCGTCCGGCCCGGGCCGCCCTCGTCCTCTCGGCCAACTCCTCGAAAGTCGCTGTTTCCATGATCTTGGCGACCGCATCGCGGACCTCCTTCCAGAGACCTTTTAGCCCGCATGAGGATTCGTGGGGGCAAACCTCATGGGCAGTCACGCTGACGCAGTCGATGGGAGCAAGGGGCCCGTCCATCACCCGGATGACTTCGGCGACATTGATCTCGGCCGGAGGCTTGGACAGGTAGTAGCCCCCGTTCGGCCCCTTGCGGCTGCGCAGGTAGCCGGCCCGCTTGAGCTGGAGGAGGATCTGCTCCAGGAACCGCTCCGGAATATCCTGGGCCTTGGAGATGTCCCGGATATGGAGAGGCTTCTCTTCATGGTGGAGAGAAAGCTCGAGCATGGCCCGGCTGGCATACTCTCCCTTGGTCGAAAGGCGCATTCCTTCCTCCGCCCAATAGTCGACTAACTCAATCGACTTAGTGAACTTTAGCACGCTCTCCCCGGGCTTGTCAAGGGTTTTTTGGTTGCAAAAAAAGGAGGCGTCCCCTAAAATGGAGAGTTATCCTCNNACGCCCGCCGCGACTCCATCCAGGCCGCGCTCCTCGCCGGCGACCGCGAGATCCTGCTCCGAACCCTGGCCCGTGTCCGCAGGGACTTCAACTTGGACATCCTGACCATCACCGACCGGTTCGGCAAAGTGGTCCAGCGGACGAATAGGCCCGATGTCTTCGGCGACGACCAATCCGCAGACCCTCTGGTGAGCCGCGCTCTGCGCAAGGAGACGGTCACGGCCACCGAGATCGCCCCCCGTCCCGAACTGCTCAAGGAGAGCCCGGACTTTGCCGAGCGGGCCTATCTCCAGTTCATCCCCACGCCCATGGCCGCCGCGCGGCCCGAGGACCACGAGGAGAACGGGATGATGCTCAAGGGCGCGGCCCCCATCCTGGATGAACAGGGAAAAGTACTTGGCGTCCTCTACGGCGGAATCCTCCTCAACCAGAATTATGAGATCGTTGACCGGGTCAAAGAGATCGTCTTTAAGGGCGAGAAGTACAAGGGCAAGGAGATCGGCACCGTGACCATCTTCCAGAACGACCTGCGCATCTCGACTAACGTGACCGACGCCCAGGGAAACCGGGCCATCGGCACGCGCGTGTCGCAGGAAGTCCACGAAGCCGTCCTCCGCCGGGGCGTTCCCTGGGTCGGCCGCGCCTTCGTCGTCAATCACTGGTACATCACGGCCTACGAGCCGGTCAAGAACATCGCCGGCGAGATCATCGGCATGCTCTACGTCGGGATGCTGGAGAAGCCCTACATCGACCTGCGCAACAGCGTCATGCTCACCTTCACGGGCATCGCCGCTCTCTGCACTGTCATCCTTCTGATCATCCTTTTCTTCATCACCTCGAGCATCACCAATCCTCTGCGGCGCATGGTCCTGGCCACCAACCGGATCGCCCGGGGAGACCTCAACCACCAGGTCCGGATCGGTTTCCGGGACGAGATCGGCCAGCTCTCTCACTCCTTCAACCAGATGACCGAGAATCTCAAGCTGGCCAACGAAAACCTCATCCAGTGGGGGAAGACCTTGGAAAAGAGGGTGGAGGAGCGGACGAAGGAATTGCGGGAGATGCAGGACTACCTGCTCCAGTCCGAGAAACTGCGCTCGCTGGGCAAAATGGCTGCCGGCGTGGCCCACGAGATCAACAACCCCCTGACCTCCATCCTTATCAACACCCACCTCATGCTGGAAAAGCTCGAGAAAAGGCACGAGTTCTACGAGAACCTGAGCCTGATCGCCGACGAAACTTCGCGCTGCACCCAGATCGTCAAGGGCCTGCTCGAGTTCGCCCGGCAGAACCCGCCGCAGAAGGTCCACACCAACATCAACGAGCTCATCGACCGGACGACCCAGCTCCTCGAGAACCAGGCGTCCTTCCAGAACGTCCGAATCGTCAAGGAGCTGGACCCCGACCTGCCGGCGATCAAGCTCGACCGGAATAAGATCCAGCAGGTCTTCTGGAACCTGCTGCTGAACGCCTGCGAGGCCATGCCGAAGGGCGGCCAGATCACCATCTCCGACTCGCTCGCCGCGGACAAGAAGTCGATCGATGTCCGCTTTGCCGATTCCGGCGTGGGCATTCCCAAAGAGAACGTCAATAAACTGTTCGACCCCTTCTTCACGACCAAAAGCTCGGGGACCGGGCTCGGCCTGGCCGTCAGCTATGGGATCATCCAGCAGCACGACGGAAAGATCGAGGTCAAGAGCGAGGTGGGACGGGGAACCGTCATTACCCTGAGCTTTCCGGTCGAAGACCATCGCCCAGATTCTACCCAAAAAGGAGGCCCTTATGAGTGACCGGAGCAAACGGAGAATCCTGGTCGTCGACGACGAGATCACCGTCTGCAAGAGCATCCGCCAAGCCATACTCTCCGATGAATATGAAGTGGACATGGCCCTGAGCGGCGAAGAAGCCCTGAAAAAGGACGGTGACAAACCCTACGAGCTCATCATCACCGACCTGATGATGCCGGGTATCAGCGGCCTGGATTTGTTGAAGAGCCTGAGGGAGGCCCGTCCGGAGGTTAACGTCATCATGGTCACCGGGTACCCGACCATCAAGACCGCCGTCGAGTCGGTCAAGATGGGGGCCTTCGATTACCTACCCAAGCCCTTCACGCCGGCCGAGCTGCGAGGGCTTGTCGCCCGGGCCTTCAAGAAGGCGGAGGGTGAAGATCGCGGCAAAGGCGCGGTCGCCGGGTCGCGGACCCCGGCCGGCTATTATTACATGCTCGGTCATACGTGGCTCAAAGTGGAAGATAACGACCAGGCCACGGTGGGTGTCGTCCCTGATTTTTTGAAGACGGTCGGCATCATCACCCAGCTCGAACTCCCCAAGGTCAATGAGGCCATCACCCAGGGCAACGTCTGCGGGAAAATCTCCGACGCCGACCATTTCGTCCACCGGATCTGGTCACCGGCGTCCGGCCGGGTGATCGAGGTCAACGCTCGACTGGTCGCTGATTCCTCTGTATTGCGACGGGACCCCTTCCAAAACGGATTTCTGTTTCGCCTTGAAACAGGCAACCTCGAAGAGGACCTCAAGGGGCTTCTCCTAGCGAAATAGGCGGATTGCTGTTCGGACTCATGAACGGACATACCGCCTCTGCCCGCGTCCCGCGCCTGGGCGACCTGGAGGCTGAAGTCCTGGCCTTTGTCCGGGAAGTCAACCCTCGGAAGCTCCACTTTCTTGACCAAAAGGGAGAATGGGCTGAGAATCCGGAAGCGATGCGCGACCGGATTTCGCATGCTCTTCTCTATCATCTTCGCTCGCAGAGCGAGGAAGACAAAGCCTCATTTTTCGCCCAAACCTTCTCTCCGTTTTTGACCGAGTCCCGCTGGCCGATCGCCGAGAAAATAGCCGCGCTATCGCTCGAAGAATGGAAGGAATTCCAGGAAGCGAAAGCGGAGGTCACAAGGTCTGCAGCTGAAGTCCTGGCCCCTCTCATCAGGCTGATCGCCGAGGAGGAGAGATATTCCGCCGCCCTGGAGAGGCTGCTCGCGGAATCCTCAGTCTCAATGCGCCGGGAAGAGGCCTATTCACTCATCCTCGAGAGGATCCAGCCTCCGCTGGGCATCGTGACCCAAATCCCGCCCGCCCTTTTCTTCCCCTGCCTGCGGCTTCTGCTCGACGGACGGATAGACCCGGAAAGCGGGATTCCTCACCTGGCCTCGCTCATCCTGAGCGTATTCCAGGATCCCCGGTCCACGGAGGCGCTCCTGCAGGCCATGGCCCGCTTCCCGGTGGGCTTCACTAAGATCCGCGAGAACCTGATTTACACGCTCGGCAACTTAAGAGAGGAGAGGGCTGTGGACGCCCTCATCGAGGTCCTGGAGGCGGCGGACGAGATCAAGGAGACGGCGGCCGGCCACCCCACGATGGGCCTCCTCCTCGAACAGAAAGAAGAGGCCATCTGGGCGCTGGGAAAAATCGGGCTCGGGGCGGTCAAGGCCGTCCCGGCGTTGGCCACGTATGCCGACCACTCTTCGGCCAAGCTGAAGACCTACCTGGCTTGGACGCTGGGTGAGGTGGGCAAGGCTCAGAAAGGGGCGACGGGCGGCGTCAGCGCCGATGTTGTGATCGCCCTCCTCAAGCTGCTCAAAGACAAGAATCGGCAGATCTTCGAAGAGACAGTGAGTGCGCTCCGGAAGATCGACCTGCCCGAGTTTGTTCACTCCCTCTACCTCTACCATGTCGGCGCCGTCAGCATCCTCGGGCTCAAGCCCGCCCAGCGCGGACTCTATGAGCTCTCTGAGACGCTCCACTACCTGCTGCGGACCAAAAAGAGGACCATCATAGCCGTCAACGGCGATTCCGGGACGGGCAAGACGTATTTCTGTCAGGCCATCGCCGACGGGTTCGCCGGCCTCGGGCCAGAAGAGATTCTCTATCTGATGCGCGATTCCAAGCGCGGCCAGAGGGTTTTCAACCGGCTCCTGGGCCTCCCCTGGCTGAAAAAGCATATCGATCCCTGCTACTACCAAGACTATCCCTTGTCTGAGGATGAGGATGACCCGGAGGCCTATTTCCGCCGGTTCCTTGAAGAGAATTCCGAGAAGCGCCTCATCATCCTCGACGGCTGTCGGGACCGGCACTACTTTCAGCGGGTCATCGACTTCTTCTACCTCCAGGGCGAGTTGGACATTGAAGTCAACTTCCGGGCAAACTTTTCCACCCGGCGGCTGAACCTTGAGACCAGGGAATTCGCCCTGGAGAGTGTCAAGCTTCACCTCCAATTCCTGGAAGAGCCGGCGCTCGAGGACACTTCCTTCTACCAGGAAGGCTTGGTCATCCTCTTCGACCTGGACAACTCCATCGCCTCCCGGCTCGACCGCGAGGAGACCAGGGAGCTGTTCGAGCGGCCAAGAATTGATTCCTGGGGAGAGCTCATCCGGATCGGAGATTTCTCCGGAGAGACAAAAACCTCCCCCTGCCGCGAAGAAAAATTTCGGCTTCAGACATTCCTCGACAACCGCGTCTTCCAAACCTCGATAAAAGGAATCGCCGATTTCGCCCTTTTGGGCCGTACCTTTTTTCTCGCCGCCCCGGGCCGCGGTCTGCTCAGCCTGTCGTTCGAGCGCAACGAGATCGCCGAATGGCAGGCGGGAGACGCATTTCCGAAGAAGGTCGTTGGCCAGCCGCCCGACAGGCTGGTCACTGCCCATCAGGACGGAACGATCCGGGTATGGGATTCCCTGGAGAAAAGAGCGCTCGCCTTCGCCAGTCAGCTTTCCTCTCTAACCGCCCTGGCTATCGACCAGGCCGGACGCATCTACGGCGGCGACGAGACAGGGACGCTCCGGCAATGGGACCTGGAGAGGAGGACGGCCCGGGATTTCGTCAGCTCCGCCGGGGCCGTCCGCTTCCTCCGCTATTATCCGCTCGGTAAGCTCCTGGCGGTGGAAGACGGCAAGAGCGGCGGCACATCCTCCAGTTTGCGGATCATTGACTTCGCCAGCCTGACCGGCCGGTCGATCTCCCTGCCTCCCGGCAAAGTCGTGAACGGCATCAATGTCTATCACGACGGACGGATCATCGCCGCCACTTCCGAAGCCGGCGGCGAAAGTCGTGGCCGGGAAAAGAATCTCCTGGTCTTATCGCCCGGGGACCGCGGCTGTTCTGTCCTGGCCCTGAGCGGCCATGCCTTGGGGACAAAGGACTGCGTGACCATGGGGCCCAAGATTATAACCTGCGGCACCGATTCCGACGGTACGTCATCACTTCGCATTTGGGGAAGCGAGTTCTTCGTGCGGACTGAACTGGGCAGATTGTTCATAAAATCCTGAAGGAAAGGGACATTTCTTAGGCCTTGTTCCCCTGGGCATTTTATAATAACATTCCACCTTGCCGCAGATCAGACGGTAAAGTCTAACTTCATTCA
>DQHV01000303.1 GCA_003524335.1 Candidatus Aminicenantota bacterium
GCGAGAGCGAAGAAAAATACCGCACCGTCGTCAACAGCGCCAACGACGGGATCGCCATCCTCCAGGACCAGGTCATTCAGTTCGCCAACCCCCGGCTGGCGGAGATGGGAGGGTACACACCCGAGGAGATCACGGGCCGGCCATTTGCCGAGTTCCTCTCCCCCCCAGAACTCCAACGCGTTCATGAGGTCTATTCCAGCCGGATGGCCGGGGACATCGTCCCCGGCAAATACGAACTGCACCTTCACAAGAAGAACGGCGATTTCCTTTTTGTGGAAGTCAACAGCAGCCTCATCCCCTACCGGAACAGGCCTGCGGTCCTGATCATCATCCGCGATTCCACCGAGAGAAGGCGGACCGAGAAACTCAAGGATTCGATCTTCCGGATCTCGGGAGCGGCCATCTCCTTGGACAACCTGGAGGACCTCTTTCGTTCCATCCACCATGTCATTTCCGACCTGATGCCCGCCGATAACTTCTACATCGCGCTCTATGACCAGAGCCTAGACCTCCTCAGCTTCCCGTACTTTGTGGATACCTATGATCCGACCCCGAGCTCAAAGAAACCGGGCCGCGGCCTGACCGAGTATGTCTTGAGGACGGGGAAGCCGCTACTCGCGTCGCCAGAGGTATTCGCTGAGCTCGAGAGCCGTGGCGAAGTGGAGTCTGTGGGCGCACCGTCCATCGATTGGCTGGGTGTGCCATTGAACATCGACGGCCGGACGATCGGCGTTCTCGTCGTCCAAACCTACGCTGAAGGCGTGCGCTACGGCGAAGAAGAGAAGAACATCCTCCAGTTCGTCTCCAACCAGGTGGCCATGACCGTCCACCGCAAGAGAGCGGAAGCGCAGATCAAATCCCAGCTGCTGGAAAAGGACGTCCTTCTCAAAGAGGTCCACCACCGGGTGAAGAACAACATGCAGGTCATCTCCTCCCTCCTTAACCTCCAGTCCCGGCACGTCAAAGACCCCCACGTCCTCGAGATGTTCAAGGAGTCCCAGCGCCGCATCCGCTCCATGGCCCTCATCCACGAGCGTCTCTACCAATCCTCCGACCTCTCCCGCATCGAGTTCTCCCAGTACCTCCGCAACCTCGCCACCCACCTCTTCCATTCCTACCAGGCCGACACCTCGCGCATCCGCCTGAAAATCGACGCCCAAGAGGTCCTCTTGAACATCAACACGGCCATCCCCTGCGGGCTGATCGTCAACGAACTCGTCTCGAACGCGCTGAAGCACGGTTTTCCGGAGGGCCGGAGCGGCGAGCTTGACATCGACCTCCGCCACGTGGAGGGGGACGGGTACGTATTGCAGGTGAAGGACGACGGGGTGGGGTTTCCGGAGGGGCTGGACTTCCGCAAGACGGAGACCCTGGGCATGCAGATCGTCACCACCCTGGTCGAGCAGATCGACGGCCGGCTGGAGATCAGCCGCAAAAAAGGCACCGCCTTCCGGCTCGAATTCAACGAGCTCCCGCGGAAAAAAAGCAGCTAAGCATGGACAAGATCCGCATCCTGATCGTCGAGGACGAAAGCCTGGTGGCCCGGGATATCGAGAACATGGCCGTCAGCCAGGGCTACGAGGTCTGCGGTATCGCCTCCACCGGCGACCAATCCATCGAGATGGCCGCGCAGTTCCAGCCCGACCTCGTGCTTATGGATGTCATAATCAAAGGCTCTCTCGACGGGATCTCCACCGCCGAAAAGATCTGGGACTCCTACCGTATCCCGATCATCTACGTCACCGCCTATGCCGATGAGCACACCCTGAAGCGAGCCAAGATCACCGAGGCCTTCGGCTATATCCTCAAGCCGTTCGATGAGCGCGAGCTCAAGATCGCCATCGAGATGGCCTACTATAAATCGCGCATGGGAACGAAGC
The DNA here is from genome assembly GCA_003524335.1 of Candidatus Aminicenantota bacterium. Lineage (GTDB taxonomy): Bacteria > Acidobacteriota > Aminicenantia > Aminicenantales > UBA8522 > UBA8522. The sequence goes on from DQHV01000303.1 coordinate 1,881, forward strand.
TCCGGGAGAGGGAGGAATGGCTCTCCGCGCTGCTCAAGAGCATCGGAGATGGAGTTATCGCCACCGACAAGAGCGGCGCCATCACCTTCATGAACCCTCTGGCCGAGCGGCTGACGGCCTGGCATCAGGAGGAGGCCCTGAGGCAGCCGCTGCGGGAGGTCTTCAGGACCGTGGTATCTCGCGAGGGAGATGAGCCCGAGATCGTCCTCTGGGCCAGGAACGGGAAAAAATTCTCGATCGAAGAGACCAACATGCCCATGAGCGACGGCCGTAACAATTCCAGCGGCCACGTCCTCGTCTTCCGCGATATCAGCGCCCGCAAGAGCGCCGAGAAGGAGCTCAAGGAGAGCTGGGAGAAGCTCCATGAGGCGCTCGAGGGGACCATCCAGGCCATGGCCCTGACGATCGAAATCCGCGACCCCTACACGGCCGGTCATCAGCGCCGGGTGAGCAAGCTGTCCTGCGCCATCGCTCAGGACCTGGGCATGTCCGAATTTGAGGTTGAGGGCCTCCGTGTCGCCGGCGATATCCATGACATCGGCAAGATCTACGTCCCGGCCGAGATCCTAAGCAAGCCGGGGCAGATCACGGCCATCGAGTACGGCATCATCAAGACCCATCCGCAGGTAGGTTACGATATCCTCAAGACCATTAAGTTCCCCTGGCCGGTGGCCGAAATCGTCCTGCAGCACCATGAGCGCCTGGACGGCTCCGGATATCCGCTGGGCCTGGTCGCCGAGCAGATCCTCAAACAAGCCAGGATCCTGACCGTGGCGGATATCGTGGAGGCCATGTCCTCGCATCGTCCCTACCGCCCTGCCCAAGGCATCGACAAGGCCCTCGCCGAGGTCGTCCAGAACAA
>DQHV01000146.1 GCA_003524335.1 Candidatus Aminicenantota bacterium
GTCGGCCGTCCTCTTCAGTCCGTTCCTCCCGAAGATCAGGTTTTCGGTATACTCCTTGGAGGAACGAAAGGCTTGGGAGTGGTCGATGGCGATCATCCGCCAGTCCTTGGTGTAGAGAACGTTCTGCTGGGTCCGGTCGTCGTTGGCCACCAGGCAGTCCCAGGCGCGGGCCAGGTATTTCATGTTGTCGGTGTGCTCGAGCGCCGATTCCGGGATCTGGATTTTCTCCTCCATGACCTTGAGCAGGCTGCGCTCGCTGGTCGCCCAATAGACAAGGGCTCCAGGCTTTCCGTTGAAGTCCCTCTCCACCGCCGGAGGCACCATGTTCAGCCCGATGAGCTTGTCCAGCCGGTAAGCGGCGATTTCGTACTGCCAGCCTTCCTGGAAACCGTCGCGAAGGCCGCTCGGGTTTTTCCAGCAGGCTTTGGACTGGACATCCGCTTTCTGGAGGTAGAGCTTGAGGGGCTTGGTGACGCCCTCTCCGATTTCCTCGAAACGGACGATCTCGGCCGTCTTCAGGAATTCTTCCCAGAAGGGCCGCTGGGCGATCTCCTCGGCGGTGAACTGGGCGCGGGCCGGAAGGACAGAGAAAATAGGGATGAAGACCAGAAAGAAGGTTGCCGGGATGCTGTTCGAACGCCTCATGGCCGTTCTCCCTCNNCGACAGAGTCTTCGCCGGTGGTATAATTCTTGACTTCACCGGGGATCGGTCAAAAAGTGCCGAGCGCGTGAATATGGTCAGGGACGTGAGAGTTAAAAAAACGCTTTGGCTGATGACGCCGTTTCTGCTCCTATCGTTCTGCACGGGGACGCGGCACGCGCCGACCATCCGTTTCCCGTATCAATGGCTGGGTGTCCAGGGCTTTGGTGGGGATATCGACAAACAGCAACTGCGCGAACCCTCCGGGATCTGTTACCATCCTCAACGGGGCACGCTTTTCGTGGTTAGCGACGAGGGGGAGGTCGCGGAGATCAAGAAAGACGGGACTCCTGTGGCTAACTACATCGTCAAGGGCGACCTGGAAGGGATCACCGTGGTGCCCGAGACGGGGCTTCTTTACATTGCGGTTGAAGGGGTAGATGTCATCCTCGAGTTCGACCCGGAAAGGGGAGAAGTCCTCAGGCGCTTTCCGATCAACAGGGAATTCAAGGGCGATCCGAACTTCCTCCAGAAGAAGGTCGATGAGTACGATAATGGCATCGAGTCGCTCGCCTTCGTGACCAATCCCGAGCATCCGGAAGGGGGGACGTTCTACGTGGGTAATCAATGGGACCCTCCGGTAATCATGGAGGTCCTGGTCCCCCTGAAATCGACCCGGGCCGCCGAGGCGGAGGCCAAGATCATCCGGGTGCTGCCTTTTCGGATGGATGACCCCGCGGCTATGTACTATGATCCTCGGACCGGACTTCTCAATATCGTCGACGATGCGGATAACATCTTCGTCGAGATCACCCTGGACGGAAAGCTCGTCAGGCAATATGCCTTTTTAGGGGACAACCAAGAGGGGCTCTGCCGGGACGATGAAGGCTATCTCTACATCGCGCAGGACACGGGGGGGATTATCAAGATTAAAGACCTGCGTGAGAATTAGAACAGATCCTCTCCTTGGCTTCCCAGCGCGATAATCAGGCGCCGGGTTTCCCGGGTTCCAGCGCCTTTTTCTTCCTGTACTCGCGGATGACGAGAACGGTGAGGAAAATCCAGACGAGAACGCCCAAGACATTGATCAAGGCAAAGCGTTCGATCGAGAGAGCGAGGTAGGTCGTCCCGACCCAGACCACGATCGCCTGGAGGGCGTCTCCAGCGCGAACAAAAAACGTTTCCACGGCCATCTGGGCTTTATATTTCTCCTCCCTCTTGGTGATCAGAAAGAGGCCTGCCCGCGCCGTCTTCATCAGCGAATAGTCGGTGCCGTTCTCGACCACCTTGATCCATTTCATTAAAAGGAGGGACGCGCCAAACGCCGCATACCCGTATCCCCCGAGAGCGATCAGCGGAAGGAAGAGAAGCGCGCCGCTGATGCCGACCCAGCGGAAAATGCGGGAAACCAGGAACAGCTGGATGAACATGGCCAGCAGGTTGGCCAATCCCTGGTAACCGGCAAAGGCCTGGGCGATATAGTTTTGGAGCTCGATGCCCCCGGTGGCCGTCGTTCCGAGTACCCTCAGGGCCACCCGCTGCTGAAGGATGCTGAACAGGGTTTCACCCAGGGAATTGATGAAGTTGTAAAGGCCTATAACACAGGCGATCAGAAGGAGATAGCGGCTTTGGAAGACCAGCCGGAATCCGCCTCTCTTATCCAGGGGCTGCTCCTTAGCTTTCTTCTTTAATTCCGCCCCGGCACCCGCCGAAGTGAGAGATTGTCGATCTTCCTGAAGGTCTCTGTTGTGGATAATCCAGGTCAAAAGAATACAGAGTGCCAAAATTGTCGAGGTCACAAGCATCATTCCGTAAGACCCGAAGTGCGGAATGAGTTTCCTGGCGACGGGAGGACCGAGGACTGCGCCCAGTGTTGCGCCGAACCCGATCAAGGGAAAAAGGCGTTTCCCCTCTTCTTCGCTGTAAATATCATTGGCGAAGNNGGTGTAAATATCGTTGGCAAACCCCCAGAACTGGGCGGGGATGAACCAGTTATACATTCCGATCCAGACGAAAAAGACGATGCCCATGACGGCCACAGATACTCCGGCCCAGTTCATGATGTTGAACAGGACCAGGTTGGAAATGCAAAAGAGCGTGACATAGGTGATCAAACGCTGCCGGGGATAGCGCGAGGCGATCCTGGCGAAGGCCTTGACCACGAAGATGAGGATCAACGCCTGGGGGATGGCCAGGTAGCTTTTAATTTCGGCGGAATGGCGGGCCAGGAGGAGGCCTTCGCGCACCGGCTTGATTTGGTAGTAGCCGAACATGATGAGAAAGCTGTTGAGGAAAAGAAGAGACGCTTTGACGATTTCGCCGGGCTGGATGACCGTGAATAGCCGGAGAAATCGGTAGAACATGTTGGGCCCGGGTCCACCCGCTCCTCTAGGGATCGTCGGTTCAGCACGGCTCATGTACCCCCTCCTTACCCTGGAGAATTCCGGCTAGAATAGCACGGCGTCTTCGCCCTTTTCGCCGATCAGGGCTTTGATTTTTTTGACAAGGAGGCCCTTCCGGATGAGGAGCATCCCGATCTCCTGCTCGTTCAAATACGTTTTCAGAGCCGACTTGACGGTTCCCTCATCCAGCTTGAGAAGGCCCTCATAGAGCTTCCTCGAACAGACGGTGATGTCACAGCCCGGCAACAGCTCGGAAGCAGGAGCGAAGGCCTCGGAAAAATCAACCCGGCAGACCCGCCAGTCCTCCATGTGAATCCAGAGGTCGTCGGCATCCTGGCATTCGTCATAGGTCAAGCTCTCGAACACCTTGATCCCTTCAAGCGCATTGGAAAAGGCCTTGAGGTCCGGTGGCTCCAGTCTCTTCCTTTTCCGGTCCTTCTCGCGGATGCAGTTTTCGAGGAACACCTGAAGGGAGCCATCGCGGCCTCCGATCACTCTCTCGACGACGGGCGGGATCAACTCGACGCCAAGGAGTTTAGTCAGCTCGTAGGCGGCGATGTCGTACTTGTAGCTGTCGGGCGTCGGCTGGGGTCTCCGTCGGTCGACATGGCGGAAGACAGCGCGCTGCTTGACGGTGCCGCCGTCTAGAGTGATAAGCCAGGGGCCTGTTCTCCCTCCGAGCTTTTCTTTTTCGATATTTTCGACCTTGGCCTCTCGGAGGACCTTTTCTAGAGCCTGCATTCGGGCGATTTCTTCACCGCCCGGCGGAGACCAGACCGATAGGCCTGTCCCAAGCCCGACCATAATAAAGAAGAGAAGGCTCAGAGTCATTATCCTTTTCATCGGGTAACCCCCAAACATGGAAATCTCCGTTTTGAATAATCAGGGCCGACGCCGGCCCGCCATAGACCCGGGATATCCCCGTGTCCACAATCCAAACCCGGCCGCCGAAGCGCTGCATGTCCTTTTCCGTCTTCGGAATCTTCGGCGTATGGGCGATGATCATGGCCTTGGCACCGAGGTTATTCAGGATCGTATCGACTTCTTCCTTCAAGTCCTCTTCCGGGACGGTGGCCAGTTCCCTATACCAGAGAGGGCTGTCACCCCGGTAAATGATCGACGGCATAATGATCCTCTGCGGTTCCGAATTTCGATAGGCCCGCCAGACATCGGCAAGCTCCAGGCGGTAGCGGTCATTAATCTCTTGAAGTCCCCACCGCGAATATTTTTCGCTGATGCCTCCGTGGACGAAGATGATATCGTTGATCTTGATCGCGACGTTAAGCCGATGTAGCCAGGGTCCGTATTCTTTGTTGAGATTCAGCACATAGAGTCTCTGGGCGCTGCCGTCTTTTCTCTGGGAATTCCATAACGTGTCAATCGATTGTCCCTCGCTTATCCGGCGCCCTTGGACGCGGAGCTTGGTGATTTTCTTTCTCAGGGAGTCCTCTTGCTGCTTCCGGTAGGAGTCGGGAAGAAAGGATTTGAACTGGTCGAGGGTTACGTAGTCCGAGTTGCTGCTGAAAACGATGCCGGTGAGGTTCAATTCCTCATGGTTTCCGAGAAGGACATGGACCATCCCGCCCGCCGCCTCGGCCTCCTTTTCCAGGCGTATCAGAAGGTCGAGAATTTTCTTGGCATAGTCATATC
>DQHV01000043.1 GCA_003524335.1 Candidatus Aminicenantota bacterium
GGGCCGCCGATCCGGAAGCTCGAATGGCGGCGCAGGCTGACCCGGCGCCGCAGCGGGCGCTCCACGGCCTCCTGGAAGAGGCGGGGGATAGGGGCTGCAGCGCGCTTCATGAGGGCTATTCTATCAGAGAAGGCCGGCGGATGAAAAGAAAGGGGGACGTTCCCCAACTGCGATTGGCAGGATTGGCACAGTTTTTGCTATACTTTATATGTCATTCTATTGACAGGGCTCGTTTGTTCCTGTTATGATGCTGAAAATTTTTTGTGAGGTTAGCAATGAGGACAAAAATCCTACTTTTGATCGCTATAGTTCCTCTCCTGTTCGGCCCTATTTTCGCGCAGAACGAGTGCGACGACTCCTATGTCAGGGCGATGACCGAGAAGAACCCCGCCCAGCAGGCTCAGCTCCTCAAGGATTTCCTGGCCAAGTGCGCCGGCAAGGGCAGCCAGTACGAGAATTTCGCCAACGCCAACCTGTCCCTTCTCAATTACCCCGGCAAAACCCCCGCCGAAGCCGTCAGCTACGGAGAGAAAGCCATATCGCTCGGCGGGCTTGACGACCTGTCCAAGTGCCAGATCCTCCTCCAGCTTTCCGCCCTCTACAGCCAGTCCGGCCAGAACCTGGAAAAGGCCAAGAGCTACGGACTCCAGGTGACCGAAGTCGCCAAGGCCGCCAAATCGAAAGAGACGGAAGGTGCCACGACCAGCGCCGGTCAATGGAACAAGATGATCGGTGCGGGCTACTTCACCATGGGCCAGGCCCAGGAGAAGGCCAAGGATTACAAAGGCGCAGTCGACTCCTATGCCAATTCTTACAGCCTGTTGAAAAACCCCCAGATTATGGCCAGCATCAAAAAGCTGGGGAAGACTCTCTATGACGCCAAAGCCTATGATGACGCCGAAAAAGCTTTCAAAACAGCCTACACTATCACCAAAGACAATGATATCGCGGGGGTCTACGCCCAGTCTCTCTACCGCAACAACAAAGACGCCGAAGCCCTGGCGCTGTTCAAGGAGATCTACGGCCGGCAGAAGAGCGGTGAGACAGCCTACAACATAGGGATCATCCTGGCCAAAGAGGCCAAGACCAACCCCGCCGCGACGAGCGAGGCCATCCGTTACCTCCTCGAAGCCAGTTTCACCTATCCGGCCAAGTCCCAGGAGGCCATGAAGCTGGCCGAGACCCTGTTCTTCCTCAACAACAAGGAGCTCAAGTACAACGAGACCGTGAGCGAGATCCTGGCCAAGGGCAAGAAGATCGAAGAGCTGACCAGTGCCTACAACACCAAGTTCGGAAACAAGGACGAGGAAGATCTCAGCGACGGCGAAAAGAGCGAAATGAAGACCATGCTGGCCAATATCGAGGCCGAGAAAAAGGCGCTCGAGAAGCTCCAGTCGGAGCAGAACATGGCCATCGCCAAGTTCAACAAACTGCTCGATGACGCGAAGTTGAGGCTCGGGATCAAGTAATCTCCTGAAATAAAAATTTTCGCCCGGGGGATGAAAACGTGCCCCAGTCTCTTACTCACGCCCAGGCCGCCAGGCGTATCCCCAAGCTCCGCCAGGAAATCGAGCACCACGAAAAAAAATACTACGTCGACAACGACCCCCAGATCTCCGACTTCGAGTTCGACCAGCTGGTCAGGGAGCTCCAGGACCTCGAACGACGGTTCCCCGGCTTCATCACTCCCGAATCGCCCACCCAGAGGGTCGGAGAGAAGCCGGTTGAGGGGTTCCCGACGGTCTCCCACAGGCTGCCGATGCTCAGCCTCGACAACTGCTACACCGTGGAAGAGCTGCGGGACTTCGAAGGACGTATCCGGAAACTCCTTCCCGAAGAGACGATCGAATACGTGGCTGAGCTCAAGATCGATGGCCTGAGCACATCCATCCTCTACCGTGGCGGGAAATACGTCCAGGCGCTGACCCGCGGCGACGGGCTGCGCGGGGACGACGTCAGCGCGAACATCAAGACCATCCACAGCCTGCCGCTCGTCATTGACGACCGGCGGGGGATCGAAGTCCGGGGAGAGGTCTATCTTCCCTTTGAATCCTTCCGCCAGATCAACCGGGAGCAGGAGAACCAGGGCAAATCGCCATTCGCCAACCCCCGCAACGCCGCCTCAGGGTCCATCCGTCTCCTCGACTCTAAAGAAGTCGGCCGCCGCAGGCTCGATGCGTTCATCTACTACATCTATGTCGACGACCGGGAATGGCCGACTCAGTGGGAAGGCCTCCGCAAGCTCAAGCAGGAAGGTTTCAAGACCAACCCGCACTCCCGGCATTGCCGGACGCTCCAGGAGGTCATCGATTACTGGGAAGAGTGGCGGGAGAAGCGGGACGGCCTCGATTACGACGTCGACGGGATCGTCGTCAAGGTCAACTCGGCTGAGCAGCGGGCAACGCTGGGGACGACCGCCAAATCGCCCCGCTGGGCGATATCATTCAAGTTCCCCGCCCGCCAGGCGACAACCAAAATCTTGGCCATCCGGGTCCAGGTCGGACGGACCGGAGCCCTGACGCCGGTGGCTGACCTGGAGCCCGTGCGCCTGTCCGGTACGACCATCACCCGGTCTACTCTCCACAACGAAGACGAGGTCCGACGCAAGGACATCCGGGTCGGTGACTGGGTGCTCATCGAACGCAGCGGGGACGTCATCCCCAAGGTCGTGGCGGTGATGAAGGAGAGGCGCACTGGAAAAGAGAAAAAGTTCGCCTTCCCGGACCATTGTCCTGCCTGCGGATCGGAGACTTTCCGGCCCGAAGGTGAGGTTATCTCCCGCTGCACCAACCCCTCCTGCCCGGCCAGACTCCGGGAATCGCTCCTCCACTTCGCCTCGCGCCGGGCCATGAATATCGAGGGACTGGGAGATTCACTCGTCGACCAGCTCCTCGAGAAAAAGCTCGTCAGGGCCATTCCCGACATCTACTCGCTCCGGTATGACGACCTCGTGAGCCTCGAGCGGATGGGACCGAAGAGCTCGGAGAACCTGCTCGACGAGATCGAGAAATCAAAGAGCCGGGACCTGGCTGCGCTCGCCTTCGCCCTGGGCATCCGCCATGTGGGCGAACGACTGGCCCAGACTCTGGCCGGACACTTCCGGACTCTCGATGCGCTGGCCGAGGCCTCGGCCGAGCAGCTCACCGAGGTCGAGGACATCGGACCCAAGGTTGCCGAGAGCATCGTCTTTTTCTTCCGGCAGCCGGAGAATTTTGCCCTCATCGGCAAACTCAAGGAGGCCGGCCTCAACTTCGAGACACGCGTATCCAGGCGCATCGCCCAGCCGCTCGCGGGCAAGATATTCGTCCTCACCGGGACTCTGGCCAGCCTGGAGAGAGACGAGGCGAAAGAGGTAATCGAGAATCTGGGAGGAAAAGTGACCTCGTCCGTTTCGCCGAAGACGGACTATCTGGTCATCGGAGAGTCACCCGGCTCCAAACTGGACAAGGCCCATAAGCTGAACATCGCCATACTGAACGAACAGGAATTCTTGAAACTCGTCGGGAAAGGGTAGAGCCGCTTACTTCTTTTTCGAACCGAAGAGACTCGTCGAGAACAGGCCCTTGAGTCCCGTCTTCTTCTTTCCGCCGGTGAGGGCATCCAGTTCCTTCAGGGCCGCTTCGTGGTCGGCATCGTATTCCAGGGCTTTCTGGAACTGCTTGGTCGCCTTCAGGGTCATCCCTTCCAGCCTGTAAAGTACCCCCAGGCCGACATAGCATTCCGGATTCCAAGGCTCGAGCTCGATGGCCTTCATGAAGTGCTCTTCCGCCTTCCTGCGGAAAGCCGGGATCTTCGTTTCGGTGATCGCCAGGAGCAGGAAATAACCGCCTTTCGTCCTGTTCAGCCTGACCACCTCGTCCAGCAGGACAACGGCGTCTTCAAACCGGCCCTGGCTGTAGAGCGTTTTGGCCTGGCGGAACTTGTTATCCGCTTTCTTAGCCACGTCTTTCCCGCTGTCTTGGGCGCCCGCGGCCGGCGTCTTGATGTCGTACACTTTGCGCTGTTCTCGACTGGTCAGGGTCCGGTAGGCCTTGGTGATCTTATCGAAGACATCCTCGATTTTCGTCCGATAGTTGGCGGAGATAGAGCGGTCGAACCGGTCGGGATGGTACTTGCGGGCAAGCTGGAAATAGGCCTTCTTGATGTCCTCCTCGGTCGCCTGCTTGGTGATCCCCAGGATCTGGTAGTAGCTCATCTCCCCGATCTTCTCCTGGAAAGCAACGACTTCCAGCAGCTGGTCCTCAGAAGTGGCCGGGGCGGTCTCAGCTGCGATGTCTTTCTCTTTTTCCTTCCCGCCGGAGATCTGATCCTCGTCCCTGAAGTCGATCAAGTTCAGGCAATAGAAGAGGTAGAGGCTTTTCCAGAAGAAATCGGGGTTGTATTTGAGCGATCGCCAGAGGGCCTCGGACTCCTCCCCGCCTTTGATCTTGTCCAGCATCTCCTTCTCTTCCGCGGTCAGGAGATGGACGAAAGCTTTGCTCTTGGGATAAGGGGACTTTCTCTGCAAGTATTGCTGGAGGGCGGGCTGGAATTTCATCCTCCGGACGCCGTCCTCGATAAGGTAGGGGAGGTTGACCTGGGTGGCCAGGCCCAGCCCAGCGACAGCGGACTTCTCCTGAAAGATGATCGCGCCGTCAAAGTGCGGGAACAGGCTCAAAGTGATCTCCCGCATCTGGTAGGCCAGACCGTCATCGACATTGCGTTGAGAGGTCAGACCTTTCTGGCTGAGCGTTTCTCCGATGGTCTGGTTCGGCTCGATATAGCGTTCGATCTCGGAGTGCGCTTCCTCAGAGATCTTCCCGAGCTTGAACAGGATCTCCCCCAGCCTCTCCTCAGGGATGTTGGTCTTGGCCAGGACCAGGTTGCCATCGAGGAAAAAGAGGTGCTTCTGGACGGCCTCGCGTTTGAAGACGAGCTGCCCGCTGAGCTTCTGGAAATGGATCTTCCGCAGGTGCAGGCCGATATGTTCCATGCCGGATTTATCCCTCTCTATCATTTATACTCCAAGGTCGATAATTTTTCAAAGCCTTTTCCGCAACACCCCTTTTATTTGCCGTCCATTTGTGCTAATTATTCATCGTGAAAGTCGCCCTGGCGCAGATCTCCCCCCACCTCGGAGACCTCGAAAAAAACCTGGACCTTCACCTCGGGACGATCGAAAAAGCCCGCCGGAAGAAGGCCGGCCTCGTCATCTTCCCCGAGCTGAGCCTCACCGGTTATACACTGATGGACCTCGTGCCGGAGGTGGCCCTCGAGCCGGCCAGGCACCCCGTGTTCCGTNNCGGACGTTCACCACCTCCTTCGGAAAGGCCGGCCTGATGGTCTGCCGGGATTTCCTGAGCTATGGGGCCGGCTACCTTCTTTTCGCCGGCGGAGCCGACCTCATCATCGTTATAAGCGCCGCCCCGGGAAGGGGGATGACGGCGAGGAACGCCTTCGCCACCAGCCGGATGTGGGAGCTCATGG
>DQHV01000184.1 GCA_003524335.1 Candidatus Aminicenantota bacterium
TCTTGCCGTAGCCGACGTCTCCGCAAACAAGACGGTCCATCGGGGAGCCGGATTCCATGTCCCTGAGGACCTCCTTTATCGTCCGCAGTTGGTCCTCGGTCTCTTCATACTCGAAGGTCTTCTCGAACTCGGACTCCCATGTCCCCGACGGGCTGAAACGGAACCCCTGGAGAGCTTTCCTTCTCGCATACAGGTCCAGAAGCTCCCGGGCCATCTTTTCGATGGCTTTCTTGGTCCGCTCTTTTGTCTTCTGCCAGGTCCCGGTGCCCAGCTTGTCCAGTGGAGGCAGGGTTGTCCCCGATTGGGAATACTTCTGCACCAGGTTCAGGTCCTCGACGGGGACATACAGCTTGTCTTCGTCCTGGTAGGTGAGTTCGATGAACTCCCTGTTCTGGGCGTCCACCTCGAGCCGGATCAAGCCGCGGAAGATGCCGATGCCGTAGTCGGTGTGGACGATGTAATCGTTCTGCCTCAGGTCCTGGAAGTGGGAGACAAAAGCTTTTCGCGACGGCCGGCTGACCAGGACTTTCTCCTCGGTGAAGACATCCCGTTCCGAGAAAAAGGTGATCCTTTCGGGCGGGTAGCTCCAACCCCGGTCGAAATCGCCCACGAGGAGCAACACCTCTCCGGCCCTCGGGGCCGCGAACGGGCTGATCTCCTCGCTGGCCTTGACCTTATTCTCGGAGAGGAGCCCGGCCACTCTGTGGCGAACCGTCGGGTTGGAGAGGAAAATGGCGCTCCGCTCTCTCGTTCTCTGCAGTCGCTTCGCATATTGGATGAAGAAGGGGATCTTGTTGTCGAAACGGGGAACGGATTGGAAGGGGAAATGATGGGTGTTCTGCCCTTCCGGAGGGAGCAACTCTCCCAGCAGCACGGCTTTCTTCCGCAACTCTTCCCAGAGCCCTGGAGGGTAGATGTCGTCGGGGGGGAGGCTGAAGCCGTTGCCCCGCCGCCGTTCCAGGTACTGTTTCTCCAACCGTTCCCGTGTTTCCGCCCATTCCTTTTCCACTTCTTCGGGATCGGAGATGATGAAGACGGCTTCTTTCAGGTAACGGCTGAATGGGACGAAGCGCTCCCTGTCGAGAAGCGCCAGGAAGGCGAAGTCCGGCGGGACCTCGGCGGCCGGACTGCTCTTGACCGAAGCCGTCTGCTCCCAAGCTTCCAGGAAACCGGCGCTGCCGGGGAATTCCCGCAAGGAAGGAATCAGGATGCGGGACAACCGGCCCGACGAGCGCTGGGTCGAGGGGTCGAACTCCCGGATAGAGACGATCTCATCGGCGCTGAATTCCAGGCGATACGGGGATTTGCTCCATGGGGAGAACACATCGACGACGCCCCCCCGCCAGGCATATTCGCCGGCCGAGGCGATCAGCTCTTCCTTGGCATAGCCGAAATCCCGGAAGGTCTCAAGGAGACGGTCGCGGTCGGACTTCTGGTGCACTTCGAGCCCCAGGAAGGAAACCTTGAGGTCCTCGGGTCCGGGGAACGGCTTGAGCAGTCCGAAGAGATGGGCGAGTACCAGGGAGGGAGAGCGCTGGCCGAGGCTGTAAAAAAACCTCATTCTCGAGGACACCGCTTCGAGGGACGGGGAGACGCCGTCGTAAGGGCTCTCGGCCAGCTCGGGTAGGATTTCGAGTCCGGAGGTCACCGAAAACTGGGAAAAATAGAAGCGACAGCGGTCCTCCAGCCGGGAGAGCGCCCGCGAACGAGCCTGGACAAAGACGATCCTTTTCTTGATCTCCCGGCTGAGGCAGGTCAGGAAATAGGGGACCGCCGGCTCGACGAGCCCGGCCACCATGAGCCCTTCTTTCTGCAGCCGGAGATCATCCACGAAGCGGCGGAAAACATCGGTTTTTTCCAGAAAATCAAGGCTCATCGTTGAACAGAGTATTATACCCTATTAATCACAAAACGAGATTTAAAAGGCGGGCTGACGAACCTGAATCCGAGCCTACACTCTCCACCAATAGGAGAACTTCACAAAAACGCTGTAGTTGTCGCGCTGGAACCGGCGGAAATCGTTCTGGAAGTAATTCGTATCCACTCCGAAGAAGAATACCGTGCCGGGCCTCAGGACATAGCTGACCAGGAAGCTTCCGAACACCTGATCGTAGAAAAGGTTGTAGTCGAGGATCGCCCGGAGGGAAAGGGTTTTGGAGAGCTGGTAGCTGGTCCGCTGGCGGATGACGTTGTAGTCCCAGAGCCGGGCGCCTCCCCTATTCTCCCAGAAGGTGCTCTTAGTGTAGTCGAGACCCATCACGAGACGCTTGCTGGGCTTAAAATTCAGCCCCAGGCCGGAGCTGATCCCCCAGCCGAGGAACGGGTCGTCCGGGTCATAGTTGATGGAGTCGCCGATCTCGAAGAAGAGACTGAAAGGGAGCCAGGCGATGATGTTGTTTTCCGCTTCGAGAGAAAGGGAGTTCTTGTGAAAATTAATCCCCTCGTACCTTTCCATGGCGTTTTCGAACTGGATAAAAGCGCGGTTGAACTCGGTGAACCGAAGCTGCAGGTTGGCGCGCACATACTCGTCCTGAGCGGCGCTGCCGAAATAGTCGTCCCTTTGCCCGACCCGCAGCCCGAAGTTGACCTGATTCAGGAATTTTTTATCGGGATAGAGGTTGAACTGTGTGCTCGCTCCGTAGGTTTTGTAATCGGTCCGGTTGACGAACCCGGAGGCGGCCTCGAAATCGGGATGGATGGACTCCCAGTAGACTCCGGCTCCCCAGTTCTTTGTGAAATAATAGAAATCAGCGTACAGGGCGGGAGCCAGCCCCGTCTCTTTGTCCTCGGACCGGGTTTTGGAGCCGATGGCCTGGAAATTGATGAAGTATTTATTCTTCAGTTTAAACTGCCCATCGATCCCGGCCACGCGGTTGAAGGTGCCGTCGATCTCCTTGTCAGTCAGACAGAACCCCAGGTAGGATTCCTTGAAGACATCGGTCTTGAGCCTGACGATGTTGAACAGGGCATTCTGGTTCGTATTCTGAATGCCTCCGTGGACGTCCCAAAGGCTCTCGGTCGGGCTGGTGTCATAGGAGGAAAGGACGCCGTAGGCCATCCGGCCGATTTTTCCGCTGGCCTTGATCCCCGCGGCGGGGTCGATGATCCGGCGGGTGTAAACCATCTCGATCTCGGGAAAGCGGAAGATCTCCATCCCTTCCAGGAAGAACGGCCGTTTCTCCGGATAGCGAAGGGCGTACCGCAGGTTCACGTCGATCTGGGGTGCGTCGGCTTCGATGTGGCTGAAGTCGGGGTTGAGGGTGAAATCCAGCGTGAGGTCGGAGTTCAGGCCGTATTTCAGGTTGACGCCCGGCTGGAAGTCGATCCCCTGTCCCTCGCGCTTCAAGGAAGTGGCGATGGGCATGACCTCGAGATTTTTTCCTTTTACGACCTTGCCCGGGATGGATAACTGCCCTCCCTGGGTCAACATACCGGGGATATTCCGCGACATCTCGGGCCAGATGATGATCTCGCCTTTCCGGGGGATGTTGCGGCCGAGGACGATATTCCAGATTTTCTCCTCTCTATCGGGGAAGCGCAGNNTCCCAAGATTCGTCCATGTTGTCATTGCCGCCCTCTTCCATGCGGATGGCATCCATCTGGATGCCCAGGGGATTGACAAAAAACGTAAACGCCCGGCGCTTTTCATTGAAAGTATCCAGGAAGACAATGATCCAGTCGTCATCGAAGCAGTTGTCGCGGTTGGTCACGCAGGCCCGCAGCTTCCCGACCTCGGAATCGAGACAGCGGAAAGCGATATATAAGTTCTTCTCATCGTATCCCAGGTAGGCGACTGTCTTCTCCGAGGGAGCGCCTTTCTCCTTGGGGCTAAGCTGGAGGAAATTTTCGACCTTGAGGGCTTCCTGGTCCCAGACGGGGTTATCCAGGACGCCGTCGATCTTGGGGGGGTGCGACAGCTTGGGGATGACCAGGCGTTCCGGATTGGAGCCAAGGGCGAAGCTATACCCAAAAATAAGCAAAAATAGGACCATACCGGCCGCGGTTTCTTTTGTTCTCATCTGCGTATCCATCCTTGGTCTTTTCACTCTGTCTTTTGTGCCTATCCATCCGGGCCTCATTGGGATAGACGAAAAAAACGCGGCAAAGGTTCTCCGGGGGGAAAANNCCTGCCCGGCCACCCGGCAGCGGACGAGCTCATAGGGCTCGCGAGTATCCTTATCCTGGCCCTTCTTGCGCCAGATGATCTTCTCAACCGGGTACTCCCGGCCGGCGACCACGATCGCCCGCGGCGTCTCCTGACCCTTATAGCCGGAGTAGAAGATGATAACTATTCCTGCATTCTGATCTGGCATATCACCGACCTTCATTTATGGCTCATCCGGATTTCTTGTGGGTGATCTTATGCCGTTCCCCTCCTTTTGAAAGGAGGGGTCAGGGGAGAATAGAATCCCAGAAATCGATTCCCCCTTCATCCCCCCTTTCGCAAAGGGGGGAACTTAACTCTATCTTCATAGATACCCACAAGAAAATCGGATGAGTCTCATTCATTATATGACAGGACCCGTTCTCAATAAATAAGGTTGTCAAACCAAAATCCGCTTACTATAATGAGCTCACGCCATGGAGGAGGAACGAATGTCGCAAAAAATCCCTTCGCCTCAGTTTGCCAACATCGTCATGCTGGGCGCGGTCTGGGGGTTCGCCGAAGCGGGCCTCGGCCTCGGACTGCAGAGGTGCGCCTCTCTCGCTTCGGGCTCGATCATGACGGGAGTGGCGCTCTTGTTCATCGCGGCGGCCTGGGTCCTCACCCGCCGGGCCGCCGGAGTCGTCCTCATGGTCATACTGGTGACACTTATGAAAATGTTCGATGCGCTCCTGCTCTCCCTGCCCCTCAAACACGGCGCGGTGGCCAACCCCATCTTCGCTTTCTGGGCGGAGGCCCTGGCCTTCCTGATTGTCATCGCCGTCATCAAGGAGTCCCTCGCCCAGAAAAAATACGGCCGGGCAGCACTGGGAGCCGGAGCCGCTCTTCTCGCTGTGAACCTGTTCCCGCTGGCGAGGTTCGCCACCGGTATCCCGGCCTGTGTCTATCCAGGCACCGGCTATCCTCTTTCCCTCTACTATGCGCCTATCGCCGTCGGCCTCTCGTTCCTTACTGTTCCTCTCGGCTTCTGGATCGGTGAGCGGATCGCCGTCACGGAGAGCGCGCACGAGGCGTTCGTCCGGGGGAAGGCGTTCCGCTACTGGATTTCTCCGGTCACCATGGCCATCTGCCTTCTGCTCATGGCCGCCATCCATCTGGTCGGCTGACCATTTTCCCGGCCGTCTAAAAGGAGTGTGCCGATGGAGAAAACATCAAAGAAAAAAGGCCGGACGGTCACCCGGCGCGCTTTCCTGAGAGGCCTGGGGGGCGGAGCGGCGGGCGCCGCCCTGGCCACCCGGATCCGGGGCCAGAGTGCCGGCCAGGCGGGAGCCTCGCTGCCTCCGGCGCTTGCCCGGAAAACCATAACCTTTACGGTCAACGGAAAGATCGTCTCCCTGGATGTCGAACCCCGGGATACCCTGCTCGAGGTCTTGCGGGAAAAGCTGAGGCTTACCGGCGCTAAGAAGACCTGCGACCGGGGGGAATGCGGCGGCTGCACCGTGCTCATCGACGGCCAGGCGGCTTACTCCTGTCTCTTCCCCGCCGTTCGAGCCGAGGGGAAGAAAATCATCACCGTGGAAGGCCTCGCCGAGGGCGAGACCCTTCATCCCGTCCAGCAAGCATACATCGAGAAGGACGGATACCAATGCGGCTATTGCACGCCCGGGTTCATCATGTCCACGGTCGCGCTGCTGGGCCGGACTCCGTCCCCCTCCCCGGCCGATATCAAGGCCGGCCTGAGCGGCAACCTCTGCCGCTGCGGGAACTATGTCAAAATTCACGAGGCCGTGGCTGCGGCTTCGCAGAAGATGAGGAAGGCCTGAGATGAAGAAAAACGCTTATCTCAAGATGGCCGCGGGAATAAAGCCCCAGGGACAAGAGACACCGGCTCCGGCGCCCTCCGAATTCAAGCTCATTGGCAAGCCGACGCCCCGGGTCGACGGGAAGCTCGTCGTCACGGGCCGGGCCATGTACACGCACGATATTTTCTTCAAAGATATGCTCTACGCCAAGATCCTCCGCTCTCCCCATGCTTCAGCCGAGATCACCGCTATCGACCTCAGCGCGGCTCAGAGCCTGCCCGGCGTCAAGGCCGTGCTCAAGCTCAAAGAAGGCCGGGTCAAGTACGAGGGAGAACAGGTCGCGGCTGTGGCGGCGGTCAGCGAGAAGACCGCCGAGGAAGCCCTCAACCTCATCAAGGTCGAATACCGGCCCCTCCCCCATGTCGTCACTCCGGACAAGGCCATGGCCGACGGTGCTCCCCGGGTCCGCGAATCGGCAAACGTGGAGAAGATCAACGAATACAGCCGGGGGAATATCGACCGGGGCTTCGCCGAGGCGGAGGTGAGCATCGAGCGGACGTACAAGACCGCCATCGAAATTCACCAGACCGCCGAAACCCACGCCAGCGTCGCCAAGTGGGACGAGGATGAGCTGACGGTGTGGGACTCAACCCAGGCCATCTTCAGCGTCCGCGACGGCCTGGCCGAAGCGCTCGGCATCCCCGAGACGAAGGTCAGGGTGATCAAGATGTACATGGGAGGCGGTTTCGGGAGCAAGCTGGATGTCAACGAGCACACGATCGTCGTCGCCAAGCTGGCCAAAGAGACCGGCCGGCCGGTCAAGATCACGCTCTCGCGAAAAGACAATTCGCTGTGCGTGGGAAACCGGCCCTCCGCCCAAATGACCATCAAGGGAGGGGCCAAGAAGGATGGGACTCTGACCGCACTTTCCTTTAGAAACACCACCTGCGGAGGAGTGGACAGCGGAGACCAGTGTTCCGAGCCCACGATCGACGTCTATAAGTGCCCGAATGTCAAGGTGGAGGAATTCACCGTCTATACCAACACCGGCGCCGGCCGTCCGACCCGGGCCCCCGGCCACGTCCAGGGAACCTTCGCCCTGGAGGGTTTCATGGATGAACTGGCCGCAGAGCTCGGCCTCGACCCCTTGGAGTTTCGCCGAAAAAACTATACGACCTCCAACGAGGGAGGAACCGGGATCGTGTATTCTTCCAAAGGGCTGGACAAGTGTTACGATATCGGCGCTCAGAAGATCGGCTGGACGAGTCGTAACAAGAAACCGGGAGACGGCCAGGGGAAGAAAAGGCGCGGCCTGGGCATGGCCAGCCAGATCTGGTGGGGAGGCGGAGTCCCCGGCACGCTGGCCGATATCAAAATCCACCGTGACGGCAGCGTGGAAGCCGTGAGCGGCACCCAAGACATCGGCTGCGGGACCAGGACCTACATGGCGACCGTCGCCGCCGAGACGCTCGGCCTCGAACCCCAGGACATCACGGTCAAGATCGGCGATACGGTCTATCCCTGGGCGCCCATCTCGGGCGGAAGCCTGACGGCGCCTTCGGTGGCCCCGGCCGTCCGGGACGCCGCCCTCAAAGCGGCCGAACACCTGAAAGGGATGGCCGCCAAGAAGCTGAGTGTACCGGCCGCGGACATTGTCATCGGTGACAAAAAGCTTTACGACAAGAACAATCCCGATAGCGCCATCGCCTTTAAAGAACTGGTCAAAGGGCTGCGCCGGCAGGGAGTCTTTCACGGAGAGCGCGGCCCCATGCCGGCGGGGTTCGCCTACAACACCTTCGGCGCCCATTTCGCCGAGGTCGAGGTCGACACCG